>CAZOAS010000005.1:0-29347 GCA_964577745.1 uncultured Fervidobacterium sp. | reverse complement strand
TTTTTAGAAAGATGGTCAAGAGATACTTGCATAACCCTCCCCCCCTTGTTTTTTAGAATGTGATATTTATCGTAATTTATATTTTCATTTTTCGTATCATCTACCTCTAATATTTTATCATACAAGTTTTTTATTTGTACAGATTTTTTAAATGAATTTTGAAATCTGAAGAAATGTAGAATTAGGGAATACCAGTCACTATTTCTCTTTTCCACTCTTCACTAAATCATCAAAAAGTGGTAGTATTAAAATTAGTTAGGATAACAAAATACTGCGAGAGGTGAGCACCATAGATAACACTAACTTAAGAGAGAGAACGCTTAAACTTTCTGTACTTGAAGGTGCGCTTTATACTATAGCATTCAACGCTACACAGGGATTTGTGTATTCGACTTTGGCTTTGTATTATAATTTTAATCCCGTTGTGTTATCAGTTGTTGCCGTGCTCCCGGCTACTTCGCAATTGATACAGCTCTTTACACCGATGATTTATAGAATCATACCATCGAAAAGGTATGCTATATTCTGGACATCGCTGATTGCAAGGTCGATGTTTGTAATCGTTCCGTTAGCACTCGGGCTAAATCTTAAAAATCACACACTCGTTATTTTGCCATTTATAGTTTTCAGTATTCTGAATAACATCGTTGGAAATCTATGGACATCCGCGATGAAGAATATTGTTCCCGAAGAAACGAGAAGCAGTTATTTTGGCTTCAGAAACACAGTCACCACATTCGCTGGTTTGGGCGCTTGGGTCCTGTATTCGGTAATTTTACAATACATGGATAAGAAAATCGGTCTTACGACCATTTATACGCTTTCATCGCTTATATTCATCTTCACTGCTTATCTTTTGTATCTGCACGATATACCAGAAACAAAGATCGTAGATTACAGTGTATCGACGGTATTTCAATCTTTGAAAAACAGGCGGTTTGTAAATTTTCTGGTTTTTGTCTTTATCTGGAATTTTGCAATTCAGTTTGCTGGTCCGTTCTTCAGTTATTTTGAAGTGTCGTATCTTAAAGTACCTTACTCTTACCTTGGCGTGATCAACGTAATAAACTCTTTATTATCGATGTTTATGTACATGTTTTATGGAAAGTTCTCCTCAAAGGTTGGAGAGAAGAATATGATAAGGTACGGTATCACGCTTGCACTTGGGATACCGTTATTGTATTCTTTCATGACACCGCAGAATTATAAATATCTGTTGATTATCGACGTTATAGTAGCGGCTTTAGCTTGGAGTGCGATAAATTTGTCGTATTTCACTTTACTGCTAAAGATAAGCGATGAGCCAAGTGAGATATACATCTCAATGCACGCAACGATAGCAGGTATAGCATCATTGATTGCATCTTACACAGGTGGTAAGGTGTTAAGTTTAATTAAGGATTTTCAATTTTCGTTCTTATCAGGTTATAATTTTCTGTTTATGATAGCATTCGGGCTGAGGATATTTGCACTTTATTACTTCACCAAACTCGACCTTGGTGAAAAGCATAGAAATTTGAAATTCATAGAAATTGCTCAGATGATTATCACAAGAAGGTACTGATATGAGCATTTAAAAGTAAGGAGTGAAGAATGTGTACGTAACAATCGGAGTGTTTGATGGTGTTCACAAAGGACATGTAAAGATTTTATCAAGACTGAGAGAGCTTTCGGAAATATCTGGTAAAGGAGTTAAGATATATACTATACTCTATCCTATGGAGTATTACCTTGGACATTTCGATGGGCTTATAACTTCCGTTGAAGATAGGATAGAGTTACTTTCTATTTATGGCGAGACTGAAATTCTTGAGTTACCCAAGATAAAAGACCTACCACCCAAAGAGTTTTTCAATTTTATCATAGAAGACACTGATGGTGTGGATGGGATAATTGTGGGACATGACTTTCGTTTTGGCAAAGGTGGGCGTGGGGATACAGAGGTGTTGAAAAGATTGTGTGAAGAGCACAATATCTATCTTGAAGTTATTGAACCAGTTGTGGTGGATGGGATAAGGATAAGTAGTAGTTACATCCGTGAATTACTGAAAAGAGGAGATGTTTGCAAAGTTAAGCAATTTTTGGGGAGGAATTATTCAGTTCATGGAACTGTGTACAAAGACAAGCAAATTGGTAAAAAACTCGGATTTCCAACGGCAAATATACGACGCTCTGACCACTTTCTTATCGACCCCAAGCCGGGTGTTTACTTGGTCAAAGTTTACACACCTGAGCAATTTTTTGGACTGATGAATGTGGGATACAGACCAACGATAGAAAAGACGAAAAAGATAAAATACGAAGTTTATATTCTCAATTTCGACAGAGACCTGTATGGCAAAGAAATTCGTGTGGAGTTCTTAGAATTCTTGAGACCAGAGATAGAGTTTTCAAGTATAAATGAACTTGTAAATCAGATGAACGAAGATGTGAGAAATGCTCTGGAGGTGATTAAGAAATATGAAAAGAATAGATAAATCAATTGATTGTAGTGATATAAACAAGCAAGCTCAAATGATAATCGATAAATTTCCAAGAGAACATATGGAGACGGATCCATTCAAGGTGCTTGTATCAACTATATTAAGTCAAAGAAGCAGAGATGAAAATACGGAGATTGCCTCAAAGCAACTTTTTGAAAAATATGGCGATGTTTACTCTATAGCAAAAGCTAAACCTGAAGATTTGTACGAACTAATAAAGCCGGCAGGTTTGTACAAAGAAAAGGCTGAAAGAATAATCCAAGTTGCGAATATTCTAATTGAAAAATACGATGGAAAAGTACCCGATACTTTTGAAAAGCTCGTTGAATTGCCCGGTGTTGGTAGGAAGACGGCTAATATTGTATTACATGTTAGTTTTGGACAAAATGCACTTGCCGTGGATACGCATGTACATAGGATTTCCAACAGACTTGGATGGGTGAAGACAAAAACACCAGAACAGACAGAGGAAGAATTGAAAAAAATACTGGTCCCATCTTTATGGGGACCAGTTAATGGTTCTATGGTTGAATTTGGAAAGAATATTTGTCGACCGATATCACCAAAATGTGAAATTTGCTTTTTAACTGAATGTTGTAAGTATTTTATTTCTTCGGAGCGAAAGCCTGTGCCATGAAACTTCCTTGAGCGGATAATTTTGCTAATGCACTTTCAAGGTTAGAGTACTTTTGCCAGAGCATCTGTTCTTTCTTTTGTAAATAATCCATCATTGTGACCATTCTCTTAGATAAAATGCGTTTTTCTCTTTCAAGTCGTCCTGAAACACCAGAGACCGTATCGATTTCACCGTTAAATTTTGTGAGTTGATAACTGTAATCTTTGATTCTCAAAGCTAAACCTTTATCACCATCTGTTTTACCGAAGAAATTCCAAACAGCATCTGCGCCGTTGTCATCTATGAACTTTCTTAATTTATCTTTATCGAGTGTTATCTTTCCTTTCATCGTATTCATGAACCCCTTACCAGCATCACCAGATTCTATACCAAGTTGTGCAAGGGTTTTACCATCAACATTTTGTGTCAAGAAACTTCTAAATTTATCAAATATTCTTCTTAAGAACGAATCTCCTTTTAATAAACCTTGCAATTTTTCATCTTCACTCATATCTTCTTCTTTTTTTCCTTTAACCTGATTCTCAGTTAGCTTAGTATAAAGAAAATCCGTTAATTCATTCCATTTATCCACGAATTCTTGGACTTTATCAACAATTTTTTCTTTATCAACAGATACCGTTACAGTGCTTGTACCTGTAGCTGATAATTCCATCGTTAGTCCGTTGTAATTTACCGTGTTAGATTTCGATTCGACAAGTTCAGTGTAACCGTTAATTGTAACATTTACCTTCGCAGTTTGTCCTATCGTAAATGTTCCACTCGAAAGTCCAAGTGTGTTAAGTAAATCGTTGTCACCTGAGACTGTTATCAAATTATCTCCGGTGGTTTTGCTCGTTAATACAAGTCTTCCTGTCTTATCTTCATAAAAAGCGTTCAGTTCTGGTACAGCCGTATTTATCTTTGAAACAACGTTAGCAATAGTGTCTGTAGATTTGAAAGTAATACTTTTATCGTTGATATTTAAGACTTTGTCAACAGCGATACCAAGATTTTCAAGTGTTTTATACTTCGAGTAAGCACCTATGTTTCCAGAACTTTCTAACACGTAATTTGTGCCGACCTGTTTTAAAGAAGCATCGTTTAACCTGAACAGGAATGTAAAATTTCCAGATACGTTTGAAATTTGGAATGCCTTATCAGAAGTTATATTTAGCTTGCCACTGACAGAATCGAACGTCACTGTGGCATTCGCACCAAGTGATGAAAATGCGTTTTGTAAGTTAGTTATGACGTCATCTATGGTATCTGTTTTATTGACACTTATTGTGGTTTCCGATGTACCAATTTTGATTTTAACATTAGAATCCAAGGGTACGTATCTTGTATCTATTTCTTCAATTTTACTTGTTGAGCTTATTGTTTTAGCAAAACTTACCCCATTAAACACACTATTTGTTGCAAGCGAGAGAACTTCAACGTTGTATGTTCCTTCTTGCGCGATGGCACTCGCCTTTGCTGTTAAAATATTTGTGGAAGATACTGCGTTTTTTGGTATAAGACTTGCTTGGAGGGAGAAATTACCAAGATAATTATAAAAGTCTCTTATCTTATCCGAGACTTTTTGATAAGCTTTTTGCAAGTTATTGTATTGAAGATACTTATCATTCAATCTTTTAAGCGGTATTGCTTCTATTTCTATGAGCTTTTCGATTATAGATTGCGTGTCAAGACCACTTACCGCACCACCTATTTGCATGCGTGAAGTGGACTGGTAGCGGTAATTAATGTTATTGGCAATTCCGGAAAGGTCCATACTTTCACACCCTTTCGTCCATCAGAACCCCCAGAAGCTCTTGAATGTTTTTAGCTAATTTTACCGCTAATTCTGGAGGTATCTGTCTGATGACCTCCCCTGTATCAGGGTCTTTTATCTTTATCACAACCATGTTTGTATCTCGGTCTATTTTAAATTCTGCCTCTCCTCTAAATAATTTCTTCAATTTCTCGAAGTTTTCCTTAAATATATCGAGTTCTTCTTCCGTTTTCTTTTCCGGTTGCCTTACGTTTTGCGAACCGTGTGAACTGCGAAGTACTTCTTGATTAAGTTTTTCAGAATTTTCAACTTCTTTTTTACCATGAGCAATACCTATAAAATCACCGCCTGGAGCTTTGACTCCTTTTACGCCGTCCATAGCACTCCCTCCAAGTTTGAGAGTATAATATCCCTTATTTATTATCGGTATCTTTTTGACTTTCTTTAATGGAATCTAAGAGTTGTCCAATTCTCACAGTTGCCTCTATGCCTTTATCCTCTTTGAAACGAAGTTCTGGTGCAACGTACATACGTATGTTTTTTGCCACATATGTTCTAAAATAACCTTTCTTTTCTTCCAAGTGAGAAACAACTTCTGTTCTTTTTTTATCATCGCCAAGTACACTTACGTATATGTCAGCGTATCGCTTATCTTTTGAAACTTCTACTCTTGAAATTGTAATTAAAGATTTAATTGGATCTATATATGTATCTTTCATTTCCATCAACGCTTCAGCTAATACCTTTCTTAATTCAGATTCGAGCATCTTAAGTTTGTATTCTTGTTTCATCTTCAACACCTCCAAAGATTATATCTTTCGATTTAGATAGTACCTGTTTCATCTCTTTGTACATTGTTTCCAGACGGGACGGTTTAATTCCAAGCACATTGAAGACTAACGGATCAAGATACGGTTCGCCGTAAGATAAAGATGTATCTGGTAATAATATATTCGAAAATACATTAGCTAAGTGCACGATACAAACCATCTCTACGTATGGTGAATTTGGATTGAGCGATGGTTTTTCATGAAGTCCTGCCACTGACACGTATTCCTCTGGGAATTTCCAGTGTTTGAGCAATTCCTCACCTATTTCCATGTGGTTTTCGAAACTATTTTCGTATTCTATCATAAACATGGGTTTACTCAATTTCTTGCTAACGTTTGCAAGCTCAAATATGTAAGCTGGTAATATAAGATCCAACGCAAGCTTGCCAACATCGTGTATCATACCAGCCAGAAAAACTTCTTCACGGTTCATAAAACCGATATCCTTGGCTATTTGTTCAGAGAATATAGCCGTAGCCATAAAATGCGACCACAATTTGTCATGATCGATAAATGTTGTTTTTGAATGTAATGCAGAGTATGTGAAAACACTTAAAGCAAGATTCCTAACGGTTTTAAAGCCAACTATAACAACTGCTTCACTTAATTTTGTTATTTTTCGAGGTAAACCGTAATAAGCCGAGTTAACTAATTTCAATATTTTAGTTGAGAGACCAACGTCCATAGAGATTGCCTTTTCGAGTTCCTTAGCGCTCGTGTTCGGATTTGATGCAGTTGATATAATCTGCTGAACGACAATATCTGGTGTTGGAATTTCTGTAATCGAAGAAATTAGTTCTTTTACCATATCCTTCACAGCCTTATTTTATTCTTTTGGTAATGTTACAACAAACTTTGTATACTTACCAACATCTGATTCGACTTCTATTCTTCCACCATGGAGTTCTACAATTTCTTTTACTATAGACAATCCTAAACCAGTTCCTGGGATAGAGTATGTTAGCTCGTTATCAACTCTGTAAAATTTTTCGAAAATCTTATCGAGTTTATCAGATGGAATTCCTATACCATTGTCTTCAACTATTATTTGAACTTTATTATCAGTATCGTTTAGATTTACTTTTACATACTTTTCTTCTTTCGATGGATCAGAAAATTTTATAGCGTTTGTCAAAAGATTTATAATCACTTGTTCGATACGTCTTCGGTCACAGTTGATAAGGATATCTTCACAGTTAACAATTATATTAACGGACTTATCTTCCGCCATTTTTGATACTGAAATTACTGAATTATTAATTACATCGCAAATATTTACTCGCTCTTTTAGTATTTTCATTGTGTGAGATTCAAGTTGAGAGAAATCGAGTAAGTCATTTAGTAATTCTTCAAGCCTTAAAGATTGGTTATACACCACACCTAAGAACTCTTGTATCTCTTCCTGACTCATCGGCATATTCAGTATTGTTTCTACGTACGCTTTTATTGCCGCTAAGGGTGTTCTAAGTTCGTGCGATATGTTTGCGATAAAGTTCGTCTTAATTTTATCAACTTCTTTTAACTTCTGAACTTCTTTTTCAGATGTGATGTTTCGTACATTTATCAATATCTTCTTTTCGCCGAGTAAATCGACTTCCTTTGTGGATATACTGAAGAATAAGTTATTTTCTTCGATTTCAAAAAATTCTTCTTGTATATAAACATGCTCTAAAATTGTATCTATTATAGTTGGAAATATATTAATTATCTCTTTCGCCTTACTGTTTATGAATTCTGGTTCATCGTTTTGGTTCAAAACAATTATCCCATCGTTGGAAAGATTTATGATACTTTCGAAGTATTCTCTTGCTTTATCAACGAAATCCAACAATCTAAGGTTTTCCAAAGTGATACCAGATAGGTAAGCAAGAAGTTGAACGTAATCCATTACTTCGGCTGTTGGTTCGTTGTTTGTCTTTATAACTATCGTGGCGAGCAATTTTCTCCCTTTAAAAATAGGAATCAATCCGATGTATACCTCTTCAAGAGGTAAGAACGTTGGGTATAAGCGTTCTTCCACCCAAGGAACGTAATCAGCGAAAGTTTCCTTCTCTATGTAAACATTCGAAGGTTCGGAATAGATTATTTCGTTTGATCTAATAACATTCAGAGCGTTAATTTCTATAACTCTTTTTAATATCCCCGAGAGCGCTGAATAAAGTGTTTCTTCGTTGGTTACTTTCGATATTTCAAGCATGTACTTTGAAAGGAGTTGTTGGATTTCCATTTTCACACATCCTTTTTGCACTGGTTAAAGCTCTTTACATCTTTTCTGGAGCACTGACTCCAAGTAACTTTAATCCCTCCGAAAGTATTATTTTAACACCTAAGGCGAGGTTCAACCTTGCGTTTGTTAATTCAGGATTGTCGGGATCAACAATTTTATACTCCGCATAGAACTTGTGGAATGCCGAAGCTAATTCTTCAAGATAATCTGTGAGATAGTGTGGAGATAGTTTGTCTCTTACTCTTTCAAGTATATCATCAAACGATGATATAAGTTTTATAATTCTCATCTCACTTTGATTTTCTAAAAGTTCTATGTTGTCAAGCAAAGAAAATTCTATGCCTTTTGCCTTTGCGTTTTCGAATAGACTTGATATCCTTGCATGTGCGTATTGTACGTAATAGACAGGATTTTCATTTGTTTGAGATTTGGCAAGTTCGAGGTCGAAATTCAGGTGTGTATTAACATCAACCATTGCAAAGAAGTACCTTGCCGCATCTCTTCCAACTTCGTCGATTAATTCATCAACAGTTATAAATTCACCCGCACGTGTGCTCATCTTGACAACTTCGTTACCACGTTTCAATGTCACAAATTGATGGAGCACAAATATTAAGAAATCATCAGGTATACCAAGAGCCTTCATTGATGCTTCCATACGTGGTAAGTGCCCATGATGGTCACTACCGAATATATCGATCGCAATATCGTATCCTCTTTTGTATTTTCTGTAATGATACGCGATATCCGTTAAGAAATATGTGTAACTTCCATCACTTTTTATAAGTACTTTGTCGTTGTCATTTACAAAATCGGAAACTCTAAACCATACGGCTCCTTCTTGCTCGTAAATTAAACCTTTTTTGTCCAGAATATCCAGTATTTCTTTGACCGTCCCATCATCTATTAGACTCTTTTCGCTGTACACGTTATCGAATTTCGCATTCAGTTTTTCAAGAGTCTTATCGAACATAGCTGTTATATCTTCAAGTGCATAACGTCTGAAAATTTCTTCAACTTCTTCGTTCCAAATATTTTCAAATTTCTCGCCGTGGTTTTTCAGTACTCTTTTTGCTATATCAATCACATATTCTCCGCGGTATCCATCTTCTGGAATTGGTTCTTCTTTTCCGAGTAATTGTTGATATCTTGCCCAAACAGATTTCGCAAGTAATTTTATCTGTCGACCTGCATCGTTCAAGTACATCTCTTTTGTTATGTCGTAACCTATATAGCTGAGTATGTTACCAAGTACATCACCAATCACTATCTGTCTACCATGTCCAACTGTTAATGGACCTGTTGGATTTGCACTCCCATACTCAAGTAAAATCTTACCTTTGTTTTTAAATTTCCATATGCCCTTTGGATTTCTCAGAAACGCATCAAGAAAATCTCTGTAGAATGTTTTTGATACTCTGAAGTTTATGAACCCAGGACCGGCTATTGTAATTTCGTCGAACATAGGATGACCAGATAATTTGTCTATAAAAAGCTTTGCGACATCTCGTGGGGATTTCTTGAAATGCCTCGCACCCACAAGTGCGATATTTGTTGAGAAATCTCCGAATTGTTCTTCTGGAATTTCAACAACAAAATCGTATTCATAGCCAGTCTCCATTAAAAAGCTCTTCAGTAAGCTTTCTATCTCGTGTCTAAGCATACGTTAACCTCCATTTTTGCTTTTTTACTCCTTACTGAGCTCTTCAATAATAACATTCCATACTTTATCTAAACCTTCCTTAGTGTGCGATGAACAAGGTAATATCTTTTCTATGCCGTACTGTGATAGTGTTTCCTCGAAATATTTTATCTGTTTCACTTTTTCCGAAGATGTTAATTTATCGATTTTTGTTAATATTACAACAGGCTTAATTCCTATCATCTGTGCCCATTCGAGTAATTGTTCGTCTGATTCCATCAATTCATGTCTTGAATCAATTAAAGAAAAAAGAACTTTCATGTTCCACGAACGTTCGTTGAAGTACCTTTCGATAACTTTTCTCCATGCTTCTCTATCTGCTTTGGAAGTGCGTGCGTATCCGTATCCGGGTAAATCGACGAAATAAAAGTCGTTGTTCACAAGAAAATAATTTATTGTTCTTGTTTTCCCTGGGTTTTTACTAACAAACGCAACTTTTTTTCCAACAAGTGCGTTCAAAAGGCTCGATTTTCCAACGTTTGAACGACCGACGAACGCAAATTCACCTTTCAAGGGAGGTGGAAATTTATCATCAGTTCTGGCTATCACCTTTTCGAGCTCGACCTTTTCTATTTTTATTGGACTTGTTTTCATGCAGTGCCACCTCCAGTACATCTTCTATTGTTTCAACGAATGTGAAATGCATCTTTTCTTTGACTTCCTTAGGTACTTTTTCCAGATCTACTTCGTTTTTCTTTGGTAATATAACGTTGTAAATACCTTTTCTGTACGCTGCTATGACTTTCTCTTTTATACCACCAACGGGTAATACTCTTCCTCTCAATGTGATTTCACCTGTCATAGCTATGTCGTTTCTTATAGGTATATCTTTAACAACAGATATCAAGGCTGTTGTTATTGTGATACCAGCACTTGGACCGTCCTTTGGAACAGCGCCTTCTGGCACGTGTACATGTATGTCGTTCTTTGAGAATTTATCAGCGTAACCATCACCAACCATTTTCCTTGCAAGACTAAGTGCTATACGTACAGACTCTTTCATAACATCGCCAAGCTGACCGGTGATTATCAGACCACCGTTACCGGGTATAAGAGAGGATTCTATGTAAAGTGTCGTACCACCATTCGGTGTCCAAGCCAATCCTGTGGCTACACCTACCATCGGCTTATCAAGTTTATCTTCTTCTCTTATCTTTCCCGCACCGAGATATTCTTCAACTTTTTCTGGTGTTATGACTATGCTTTTGCCTGTTTTTACAAACTCAAGTGTTGCTTTTCTTACCACGCTTCTTAGTTCTCTTTCAAGTTCTCTTACACCGGGTTCCATAGTGTATTCGTTTATAATCTTCTTTATCGCACTATCTTTGAATGTGAATATCTTCTCTTTTTGTTCAACAAATTCAGAAGTTATCTTCGGTATGATGTAATTTTTTGCTATATGGAACTTCTCAACGTCAGTGTAACTCGATATATCTATGACTTCCATCCTATCACGAAGGGCAGGTGGAATTGTATACAACACATTTGCTGTTGTTATAAACAAAACCTCAGAAAGATCGAAAGGTAACTCAATGTAATGGTCAACAAATTCTTTGTTTTGTTCTGGATCAAGTACTTCAAGTAAAGCTGATGCAGGGTCTCCTTGGAAGCTTATACCCATCTTATCGATTTCATCGAGTAATATTATAGGATTTTTCACTCCAAGTTTTCTTATAAGCTGGATGATTCTACCAGGCAACGCACCAACGTACGTACGTCTGTGTCCTCTGATTTCCGCTTCGTCTCTAAGTCCTCCGAGAGACATCCTACCAAATTTTCTGTTCATAGCTCTTGCTATTGATTTTGCAAGTGATGTCTTACCAACACCCGGAGGTCCAATAAAACATATTATCGGAGCTTTAGCTTTATCGGATAACTTTCTTGTTGCAAGGTATTCAAGTATCCTCTTTTTTGGCTCTTCCAAGCCATAGTGGTCTTCTTCTAACACTTTTTCAGCAAATTGTATATCTTCTGTATCTTCTGTTTTTTCATGCCATGGAAGATTGAGTATCCAATCCAGATAAGTTCTAACAACTGTCGCTTCTGGTGCATAAGGAGACATTCTTTCAAGACGATTCAATTCAGCTAATGCTTTTTCTTTAACAAAATCTGGATATTTACCACTTTCTATTTTTTCCTTTATTTCTTTTATCTCTATATCTTCTTCTCCACCAAGTTCATCACGGATGACTCTCAGTTTTTCTCTCAAGTAATATTCCCTTTGACTTTTCTCAATTCGCTCTTTCACTTTTTGATCAAGCTGTTGTTCAATTTCAAGCAGCTCTGTTTCTCGTGCAAGTATGTCAAGAATCTTTTCAAGTCTTGAAGCCGGATGCACAATTTCGAGTAATTCTTGCTTTTCCTCAATAGAACCAGGACATAGCGAAGCAGCTATATCGGCAAATACATCGGGATTATCAACATCTTCTAAAAGCATCAGAGTTTCAGGTGGAATCTTACGTGAATATTGAACGTACTTGTGCAGTTCTTCTTTGACCATTCTCATTAAAGCGATTAATCTCTTAGACTTACCATATCTTGTTCTTAATATTTCGATTTCAAATTTGAAGAACTTTTCACCTATGTTCTTTATCCATTTAGCACGCGCGATACCCTCAACAAGCACTTTGAATGTTTCATCAGGTAATTTACCAACTTGTATTATCCTAACAATCGTACCTATTTTGTATAAATCCTTCTCCGTTGGGTTGTCTATCGTTGGGTCTTTTTGATTCACAACGAATACAAGTTGATTAGTCTTCTCCATCGCTTCTTCAAGAGCCATGAGAGAAATCTCTCTACCTACATAGAAAGGAACAACTGTATTTGGAAAGATAACCATATTACTTCTCATCGCTATAGCGGGCAATTCATTTGGAATGGAAATCTTTTCTTCTCTACTTTTTTTCGCTTCTTTTTCCAATCTGGAAAACTTCTTTTTATTTGTATTTTCTTTATTAGCCAACTATATACACCTCCTAAATCGTTCGATATTGTCTTCTGAAACTATCAACGAAACCTTTCTGTGCCATTCATCAACGTGTTCAAACTGTATGTTAACCGTGTCCTCATTGAAAAATTGAACTATCTGTTCACCCCATTCGATTATGAATATCCCTTCTCTATCCTCAAGTTCTCCTTCAAGTACAAAAAAGACCTCTTCAAGATTGTTCAATCTATACGCATCGAGGTGGAAAATCGTCTTTTCACACTCATAGACATTCATTAATGTAAAAGTAGGACTTGTAACAATCACAGGATTGCAACCAAGTCCTTTCACTATTCCACGAACAAATGTTGTCTTTCCAGAACCAATTTCACCAGATAAAAGTAATATATCACCATTTTTTAAACAAGTCGAAAGCTTTTGTGCAAGGAGTATCATTTCATCTTCTTTTAAGCTCCCCAGTTCAATGCGCGATTTACTGCTTGTTTCCACTTTTCAAATTCCTCCCTGCGATTCTCTTTTGGTGTAAATATCCTGTCTATCTGTCTTATCTCTTTCAATTTATTCTTATCAACCCATCCCATAGCGATAGCAGCTAAGCTTGCTGCACCAAGTGCCGTTGTTTCTCTGTTCACCGGCCTTTCAACAACACTTCCAACTACATCTGATAGTATCTGCATGATGAGATTGTTTTTCGAAACTCCACCGTCCACTTTCAAAGTCCTTATATTTATACTACTCTCTTTCTCCATCAACGCCACAAGTTGACCTACGGAGAAAGCGATTCCCTCGAATGCTGCGTATATTATATGTCTTTTATCAGTTCCTGGTGTTAAACCAATCAACAAACCACGTGCAAACGGGTCCCAATAAGGTGCACCAAGCCCTGTTAAAGCAGGTACAAAGTAAATACCACCGTTGTTCCCAACTTGCAAAGCCAATTCCGTTAATTCAGCACTATCTTTGGCAAATCCCAAGTTTCTTATGAGATAATTTACAAGTGTACCTGTTATGAAGACACTACCTTCGAGTGCATACACTATCTCATCACCAATTTTCCAACCAACTGTACTCAAAAGGTTGTGTTGCGATTCGATAATTTGTTCGCCTGTGTTCATTAACACAAAACTACCTGTACCAAGTGTACACTTCACATCACCTTTTTCGAATGCTGTCTGACCAAATAGAGCCGATTGTTGGTCTCCAACAAGCGAAGCAACTGGTATACCATCCTGAGTCTCTCCAATATACTGTGCGGTATCGACAATACGTGGCAAGAATTCCCTTTTAACACCGAACAATTCCAAAAGTTCATCGTCCCAATCGAGCGTATTTATATTGAAGAGCATTGTTCTCGATGCGTTTGAAACATCTGTGACATGTTCACCTGTCAATTTCCAAGCTAAGAACGAATCGATTGTGCCAAACCTTAACGTCCCTTGATCTGCGGCTTTTTGTACTTCATCGACATTTTTCAATAGCCATTCGATCTTCGTTGCAGAAAAGTATGGGTCCACAACAAGGCCTGTTTTTTCTTTGATGATACGTCCGAACTCTTTTCTCAATTCACTTGACCTTTCGGATGTTCTTCTACACTGCCAAACTATAGCGTTGTGAAGTACTCTTTTTTCTTTTTCATCCCATGCCACGACAGTTTCTCTTTGGTTTGTAATTCCGATAACACGGATCTTTCCACCCTTTGCCTGTGCAACCCTTTTGCACTCTTCGAGTACTTCAATTACAGTTTGCCAAATCTCTTCTGGATTATGCTCTACCCAACCTTCTTTCGGGTAAATCTGTCTGAATTCACGTCTTGCTTCATGGATCATGTTGAAATTTTCGTCGAATAGAATGGCTCTTGTACTTGTTGTCCCCTGATCCAATCCTATGTACATTGCTATCACCCCGATATAATTGATATAATTATTTAAAGAATTTCGATATTATATTCAAAACAACCGTTAAAATCACGCTGATTAATATCATCGATGTTATAGGTACGATAAGCACGAAATTTTTCTTTCTTATAACAATGTCACCGGGTAACCACTTTAAATCACTCATCTTCGATATCAGAAATATCGTCAAGCCCATTATAGTAATCATTACGCCTACCATGATCAATAATTTTCCAATTTCCTGCATTTTCTCCCTCCTTGAAATAGGAAAATGGTAACGCCACCATTTCCCCATCATCTGTCTGGAGAGTCACTCTCGAAAGAAATACGTTTACAGTTATAACTTTTGCGATTTTTCCGTCGTAATAGATAGTCGAACCTTCGTCCGGTATATTTTCCAACATTTCGATATAGAAATCATGTTCGTACATAAGACAACACAACAACCTTCCGCATGGTCCTGTGATCTTTGATGTATTTATCATCATCTGCTGTCTTTTTGCATGTTTTAAAGTGATACTGTCAAATTCTCTCAAAAAGTACGAACAACAACTCTTTAGCCCACACAAACCGAGTCCCTTTATAAATTTCATCTCATCCCTAACACCGACTTGTCTTAATTCAATACGTGTTTTGAACTCCTTAGCTATGTCTTTCACAAGCTCTCTGAAATCTACACGTGTCTTCGAGCTGAAATAAATAACAAGCTTGCTTCTGTCAAAAATGTACTTGGATTGCAATACCTTCATTGGAAGTTCGTGTTTCTTCACAAGTTCTATCGTTATCTCTCTGGCATTCTTTGCTATCTCTTCGTTCTCTTCGATGATTTTTAGATCCTCGTCGGTTGCCTTGCGCATTATTTGTTTTATCTCATAGTCAACATCATCTATACTTATATCCTTTGGTCCAAGTAACACCTTACCGTAATCCGTTCCAAATTCGCTCAAAACAATTGCGTAATCACCGTACTTGAATTCCTCACCGTTATCTCCGTAATACATTATCTTTCCCATCGGTAACAACTCTATACCATATACAGTAGCTTGAAAATTCACGCATTATCACCTCTTAATCCCAAAAGGAGTGTGTAATAAGTTAACTGGTAGTTGAAATTAGCAAGTTTGCTCTTTTGAATATCATCACAGATCTTTATGTACCTGTACTTTTCGTCTTGCGATAAATTCTTACTTTGAAATACATACCAAGCAACGACTTTACTCAATATTTTAAGAAAACGAAAGTTACTAATCTTAGATATTTTGGAGATAAATTTCAGATAATCTTGAAAACTTGCTTCTTTGTACTTGTTAAGTAATTCTTTGAGAGTAAATATAACGTTTAACTCGTCCACTTCTTCATCTTGCAACTCTTCTTCGCTCAAAATAGTATAATCATGATTCAATATTCTTTCAAGATAGCTGTAATTCCAAAAAACAAGATGATTTTCAAAATCGTTGAGACCATCTGGAAGTTTCGGAAATTCAACGCTTATTTTTTGAACTCTACTCTTTATCGTAGGTAATAAAGAAGCGTACCGTGAAGTCACAAGTACAATCACACCGTAAGATGGAGGTTCTTCAAGTGTCTTAAGAAAAGCATTCGCCGCTTCCTGCGTCATCTTATCCGCTTCGTATATTACCACCAACTTTTTCTCTTCATCAGACTTGAATTCAAGAAATTCTATCGCTTGTCTGATTTCATCTATACCTATGTTATTTTCAGGCTCGATAATCAATTCACTTCCCAATTTTCCACCCACAAAATCTTTTAGAATATGTTTTCCATATTCGATATTATGGACAACCAAACAATAGCTTTTTCCATTCTCAAATTTCAATTTATCACTTTGCAAAACCGTTTTGCACCTCCCAAGCACATTCAATTGTGATACATATCATAGTAATTATACCACAATATCTTCGATAAAGCACGATTGAATATATCTTAAATGTAATGTATAATATTAATTGTAAAGATAAACCTAATACCAAAAAGACATGAGGAGGAAAAATGATGCAAATTAAAAACATCGTATTTGACCTTGGAAGAGTATTGATCGACTGGAGACCTTACGAATACATGGCACAAGAATTTGGCGATGAAGTCGCAACGTTTCTCTGGAAAAATGTTTTCGACACAATCGAATGGAACCTTATGGACAAAGGTGAAATCACAGAAGAAGAACTTTGGAATATGTTCATAGAAAGATTTCCACATTACACAGAATATTTAAAGAAAATGAGTGAAAAGGTACCTGAACTTTTGATTCCTATCGAGGAAAACGTGAAACTTCTCAAACCACTCAAAGAGATGGGGTATAAACTCTACGTACTTTCCAACTTCAGCAGAGGAAATTTTAAGTACGTGTACGAAAAATTCAGCTTTTTCAAACTATTCGATGGCATGGTGATTTCAGGATTTGTTAGGAAAATTAAACCTGATGTTGAAATATACCAAATACTCATGGAGAATTTTAACATCAACCCTGTTGAATCTCTATTTATAGATGATAGAGAAGACAATACAAGAACCGCAAAATTGCTTGGTTTTAACACCATTCACCTTCCGGATCATACGTTGTTAAGAATAGAATTAGAAAAAGTACTTGACGAGCAAATCAATATTTCAAATAGCGAAGTCGAAATTAAAGAAGCCGTATATGAATAAAGGTACCTTAACTGTTAAAATCCAAGATAAGGAATTGAGGTTTAGTATCGTAAAACAAAATAGAAAATCTTTCAAGTTTGTTTTAATCGATGAAGGTACACTAAAACTCTTTGTACCGTTTAAAACAACTCAAAAAGATATAATGCATCTAATTGACACTAACAAATTTCGGATACAGCAAGCAATCCAAAATCTGAAAAATAGTGAAAGACTTTTCTTTGAAAACTTACTGAACGGCAAATTGACTACATTTTATTTTGGGCAAGAAATCCCGGTAAGAATTGTTAATGATATAAACACTCCTTCGCTTTTTACAGAAGAAGAGATACTGATACACGAACGATACTCAACACATGCAAAAACTTTAGTCACACATTGGTTGACGAAAAAAGCCAACGAATATCTGCCAAAACGTACCTTTGAGCTTTCGAATAAAACAGGATTGAAGTTCAAAAAAGTACTTGTGAAAGATACGAAAAGCCGATGGGGAAGTTGTTCATCGAAAGGCACGATTTCATTAAATTGGCGTCTTGTGATGGCACCTACACAGGTGATAGATTACGTGATAATCCATGAACTGGCACATACACTTCAGATGAACCATAGCAAAGAATTTTGGAAAATCGTTGAAAGATACAAACCAGATTGGAAAACACATAGAAGCTGGTTGAGAAAAAATGGGAATAAATTGTGGATTTGATAGCCTACATCCAAAAAAGTGGTCAGTTTTCAAACTGACCACTTTTTTGAAGTATTATCTTTGTCTGTAAGAAGTTAGATACTTTTCTCTGAGTAAATTAGCATGTTCGTCTGGGATTTTAACGGGTTCACCAATCTTGAGTGCTTCCACATAGATTTGCGCAGTTTTTTCCGCAACTTGCGTTGCGATGAAAGCTTCCTGAAGATTTTCACCAACACATACCAGTCCGTGGTTTTTTAAAAAGACACAGTTGTTTTCTCCAAGAGCACTCACTGTATTCTTTGCTAAATCCCATGTACCTGGTAATGCATAATCGGAGACTTTTAAGTGTGTGCCCAGTATCATTACGGCATCTTCAACTATCGGTGGTAATTCTTTAGCAATTAGTGAGATGACCGTTGAATAAATCGGATGAGTGTGGATAATAGCATTTACATCGTTTCGTATTTTGTAAACTTGGATGTGTAACGGTAATTCAGATGAAGGTTTCAAATTCCCGTACAATTTTTCACCATCTAAATTGACAACAGTGATATGTTCTGGTTTTAAAATATCGTAAGGATATCCAGACGGTGTAATGTATATGTATTCACCTTTTCTGAGGCTTATATTTCCCCACGTCCCTTTTGTAAAACCTGCTTCACTGACAAGCCTTGCGTATTTTACAACTTCACTTGCCAATTCAATAGAAAACTCAAACATCACATTGCCTCCTTGGATCTAAAAGAGTGTAAGTACTATTTTCTGAAAACACCGTCGCTTGTCTCAACGTCCATCAATTTTGGTGTTATATCGTATTTTATTCTGTATTTCTCCGCGACTTTTTCAAATACTCCCCTGAAATCATCTTTTGCAAGTACGATTACACTTCCACCGAATCCTGCACCTACTATCCTTGCACCAAGTACGTTAGAGTATCCTTCAAATTGACTTATGAGAAAGTCGATTTCTTCACAGGAAACTTCGTAATTGTCTCTCAAACTGTAATGAGATTCGTATAGGTATTTACCAACCAAAGGCAAGTTATCTGTTTCCAGCGCCGAAAGCGTTTTGAGTACTCTTTCATTTTCAGTTATAACGTGCAATGCACGTTTTCTAAGAATTGGATCTGAAATCTTATCCACATCTTCCTGTGTAACTTCTCTAAAACTCTTTCTTCCCATTGCTTCGAGTGCGAGCTCACATTCTTTTCTTCGTTTATTGTATTCTGATGCACCAAGTTCGTGCTTTATACCAGAATCGATTAAATATAATCTTGCACTATCCAAGTGAAATGGTATATATTTGTATTCTCTTGTCATAGTGTCTATGAAGAGTGCATGGTTTTCTTTTGAAAGTGCAACAGCGTACTGGTCCATTATGCCGCAGCGTACTCCAACAAAGTCAACTTCGCATTCGTGTGCGATCATGGCAAGCTCTTCACGTGGTATTTCGTATCCCATCAATTGTGAAATCGCATAACCAGTTCCAACTTCCAAAGCCGCCGAACTTGACAGTCCAGCTCCCATTGGTAAATCTGAGTCTATCTTCAAATTGAAAGGTTCAACATCGTAACCATGTTCTCTTAACTTTACAATCATGCCTATAACGTAATCTGCCCAGGAATTTGTCTTTTCCGGCGAATCGAATTCTATGCCTTTTTTTGCTTGCTCAGAGAATAGCCTGAATTTCTTTGCACGTTCAATTTCAAGTTTCACATACCTTTTTATCGCAAATGGGAGTATAAACCCATCGTTATAATCCGTATGTTCACCTATCAAATTAGCCCTTCCTGGGGAATATACAACTATCTTCTCGCTCATACAACGACCTCCACATTTCTCAATTCTTTTGCCGCTTCCTCAGGTATCTTTGGGTTGATAAACGCCCATGTCCCCGTCTCCACACTTGCCATCCATTTGATTTTGTCTTTGTCCCTTTTGACAGGGTTGAATTCTATGTGGAAATGGAATGCGTGATTGTATCTAACATCGTTAACTGGTGCTTGGAAAAGCATCATCATGTATGGAAACGCCTGTTGGAAGAGCAAATCATATTTCATTGTAACAACTTTTAGCACTTTTGCCAAGAGGTGTCTTTCTTCATTTTCAAGTTCAACTATACTACTGACGTGCCTTTTCGGATAAACGTGCACTTCGTAAGGCCATCTTGCATAAAATGGGACAACTGCAACGAAACTTTCGTTTTCGTATATGATACGTTCTTTGTGGTTAAGTTCTTCATGAACAACATCACATATACCACATCTTCCGTTTTCGTCGTAATATTTGGAAAGAGCATTTAGTTTTGACTCTATTCTCTTAGGTAAAAACGGAAATGCATATAGTTGTCCGTGTGGATGTGGTAATGTTGCACCAACTTCTCGACCGCGGTTTTCGAATATGTACACGTACTTAATCGACGGATGTTGTGATAGATCCAAGTATCTATCTACCCACATATTCACAAGCTTTTCTATCTGATGAACCGGCATAAGACTCATCGCACTGTCGTGCTCAACAGTGTAAACAACGACTTCGCACTGTCCATTCGATTTGTCTTTCTTGAATATCTCGTTTATAGACTCAACATCCGGTGCGGATAACTTCATTGAAGGAAATTTATTATCAAAGGATGCAAGGTCGTAATCTTCAGAAAATTCATCTCCACCTGGACATAATGGACAAGTGTTAACAGGGTTTGTTGGTCTTGATTGTGTGTATGCAGAAACAAGTATCCATTCACCTGTTAATATACTCCATCTTCTTTCCATCATTTCGCATCACCTTCCAAACCTTCTGATTCTGAACCTTCCGTGTAATAATTAAACGTCCTACCATCTTCTCTCTTTTCAACACTTTTAATCAAGCTAACTCTCTTTTTGTCGAACGAAACATCAAATTGAACGTTCTTAAGATCCTTTATAATGAGCTTATCGCAGCCGTTAAGTCCACAACTGGTTATCTTATATTCGCCACTCAATATACCTTCGACTTTGAAAATCCTTCTACCGTTCTTTTTGTAATTCAAAACACTTTTCCATAATTCCTTATCGATATCGAGTGAAAGATTGTCACTTTGAATAATCATGTTATCAAGCATCATAGAAACATACGAGTACAATTTTCTTTGTTCATCTGTCAATTGAGTTTCTTGCCTTCTCAGCATAAGACAATCTGGATCGTTCCACCAAAGCACGTTGTTCATAAACGACCTGGTAATTACATTTCTAAGAGCATAATAAGCGTTTGGATACCCGATATCGGGACCATTGACATCCCAGTATGGAGCCGTATCTGCACTTATACGCATACCATCCACGTATCCAACACTTGGTAATAACGGTGCTCCACAACCAAGTATAAAAGAATCCCCCACACTTTCTCTTATAACCGCCATACCAGTTCTGTATGCTTCGATAGGTGAAACATTATCATATCTTTCACCTTGTATAGCCCCTGCAAAGAGGAAATCTATCTTAAAATAATCAAATCCTGCGTTTTTCAAATTAACAAATAAGTTTTTCAGCCATTCTTTCGCTTCTGGATTTGTTGTATCAAGAGCATATATTTTCTTGTTCCAATTTTCGTAAGCTACAACGGGTTTTCCATCCTTATCTTTTACAACCCAATCTGGATGTTCTTTGTAAAGCTTGGAAGTTTCTGCGACACTAAACGGTGCAAGCCAAATGCCCGGTATGTAACCGTGTTCTTTTATCTTACTTGCTAAAACATCCAATTCTGGAAATTTATCGTTAGCTTCCCAATCACCTATATCTTTTTCCCATGCATCGTCTATTTGGAATACTTCGTATCCATAACCATTTGATAAATTCAAATCTGAAAGCATCTTGTTGTAATCGAAATCCAAGAAATATTGATACCAACTCGACCAACCAACTGGATTTTGCCTTTTATAATTAGCACCACTTTCCTTAGCTACTAAATCAACGTAATGTGGTAAACCAACATCTGGATTAATAAACAACACGACAAAACTTTCCAACTTTGTCCATTCGTTGAAGGTTTTCCCGAAATATCTTAGCTTTACATGTACATATTCCTTATCCAACTCAAAATAAGGATGCCCAACTTTTGAACTCAAAGCCCCAAGTACGAAATTATCTGAAGCTATGAAATAATCACTGATTAAAGTACTAAAGTATTTTTCAGGCATTATAGAAGCACTAAATCCGAATTTCTCTATCAGATCTTTTGGAAAATTCAATTCAAAATTCCTATCGATAACTCTTGTTGGACCCCAAGATTGCCAGTTATTTACTAACAAACGTTCTGGTCTTGGGAAAGAAAATATCTCAACATCATCTACTGTACCTTTTGCTTCAATCACAATCTTGTATCCGAGATGAATCTTCTCTAATTCAACTAAGAACTCTGCACTTTCAAGTTTTCTGTACCCTATAATCTTTTTAAGCTCATCACGGCTTAGTGGTGCAATAAACATCTCTTATCACTCCTCTCTTTGCTATCTATTGCTATCTATTCGTTGAAGATTCACGTACAACCAATTCAACATCGAGTACCTTCTTTATATTCTTTTTGATTTTCTTTCTAAGTAACTGATATAGCATATCGAACGCCTCTTTACCTTCGGAGATCTTGTCTATTCTTACTGTTGTTAGTGAAGGTGTAAGGAATTTTGAAAATGAAATATCGTCGTATCCTACAACCGCCACATCTTTCGGAACATTTATACCCACTTCTTTCAAAGCACCGATTACACCTATCGCAAAGACATCATTGAAGCAAAAGACACTGTCGAATTTTACACCTTTTTTTATGATTTCTTTCATTAAACTGTAAGCATTTTCGTATCCTTCTTCCAGTTCGAATACAAGATTATCATCGTATTTTAATCCGAATTCTTCGAGTGCTTTTTTGTACCCTTCCAACCTCATTTTAGCAACCGATTTGTACAAAAACCCGTTCAAAAAGAGTATCCTTTTCCTACCACTCTCAATAAGATGTTTCACAGCCAGATAACTTCCCTTCACATCATCGGTATAAATCTCCGGAACGTCGATATCTTCAAAATGTACACCAAGAACGACGAATGGAATTTCCTTTTCAATCAAAAATTTGATATCATCACTTTTTTCCTGCGTTGGCGAGATTATAATTCCATCTACTCTACGACCTATCATCGTCTTTATCGCTTCTTCTTCAAGGGTGTAATCTTTTTCCGTATTCATGAACACAACGGTGAAACCTTGTTCCTTTGCGCCTAATTCTATACCTTTTAACACTTCAGAGAAGAATGGATTTGAGCTATCTTCGAGTATAACACCTATAACTTTTGTTAAACCGTATCTGAGAGAAATCGCCGTGGCATCCTTTATATACCCCATCTTCTTAGCTATCTCGAGTATCTTTCTTTTGGTCTCAACGTTGATATCCGGTTTGTCGTTCAAAGCCCGTGAGACGGTGTTTATTGACACTCCAGCTTCTTTTGCAATATCACGTATGGTAACAAATTTTTTCACAGACCTATCACCTCAAACCTTTCTTATCTCAAAAGGTGAGAGTTCCAACTTTTCACTACCGATGTAAACAATGTTGTTAGAACGCTTTAAGTTAAGTATGTAAAGTCCGGAGTTTTCCCCTTGCACTTCCGAAAATTCTACATCATCCCCTATGAATTTTGGTGTTAAACTATACGAAAGTAATCTCTTCCAACCATCCGTATCCAAAACACTTGTGATATAGTAACGTCCGTTCTTTTCAGTTACCAACGGATTTCCGTTGTCAAAGATACCAATCACCTTAGCATCAACGATATTTATCTCATCTTTCCAGAAATTCACAGATACACTCTGATTCAAAATATTTCCTTTGACTTGTCCTATGGCACCAAAGTCTGTAACCTCAATACCAAATTCATCGATGAGCTTATCAGGAATCCTCTCAACTATCCAATTCTTTTCATCTTTCAAACCAGACATACAGGTCATATAAACATTTCCTTTAAAGTTTTTAATTTTTTTAACAAAACTATCGGCTATATTGAAAGCGTAAGGAACTATCAGAGTATGGTACTTTTCAATATCATCATCACCGAATACAAAATCAACATTGTAACCAAGCTCACGAACAGCCTTAAATATCTCAACTATGTTATCCCAATACTTGAACTTTCTATTCACATGGTTAATTCTGTGCATCCACTCATTTTCGTAATCGAAATAGATAGCAACTTCCGGCTTTGGTGATAAAATTCCTTCTGTCTCTTGCCTTGATTTACTGTATAACTCCAATCGTTTCGTCGGTCTACCAGCATAATCAAGAAGTCCACCGTGATATTGCTCGGCACCGAATCTTATCTGGTCGAACCTGAACGGCATAACACCAAGTGCTCCATTCAAGTATCCTTGCTTTGTCCACATCGCTAAAAATTCAGCATCGTAATTTTCGTTTACCTCACGCCAATTCACACGCCCAGGCTGTTGTTCAATTACCAAGAATGGAGATTTTTTTAACGAGCGCATCAACACATGATTCGCAGCTTGTCTCAACGGATCGTAATCTACAGTTGCTATGTAATTGTCCCAAGAAACAAAATCCAAAGTCCTTGCCATCTTCCTGTAATCGATGTCCATGAAATCAATCATGAAATTATGAGTTATAGGCTTATCCGAGTATTTTTTGATGATTTCTACTTGCATATTCATAAAATCGATGGAACTATCCGACATGAATCTATAAATATCGAGCATCTGATGTGGATTTTCAAACGTTGGAGTATTTATCGGGAAGACAATCTCATTCCAATCACTGTAAATTTGACTCCAGAAAACCGTTCCCCATGCCTTATTGAGATTTTCCAAAGTTCCGTACTTAACCTTGAGCCACTCGATGAAAGCCTTTCTATCACATTCGTTAAACGAATAAGTTGTTGCATGACAGCCGAATTCATTATCGATTTGCCAAATATCTATCTCCTTACCATATCTCTTAGCATACTCTTCTGTTATCCTTGCTGCGTATTCGCGGTACACCTTTGAATTAGTCGAATAATGTCTTCGACTACCAAATTCCCTAACGCGACCGTGGTAATCAACTGGTAAAATCTCTGGGTATTTCCTAATAAGCCAAGCGGGAGGTGTTGCCGTTGGAGTTCCAAGGATAACCTTTATACCGTTACTCTTCAACTTGGCAATCGCTCTATCGAGCACCGTAAAATTGTATTCCCCTTCCCTTGGCTCAACGACAGCCCATGCAAACTCACCTATGCGAACCCACTCAATTCCGTACTCTTTCATTAAATTAATATGCTTATCCCACACACTCTCATCCCAATGTTCTGGATAATAATCCGCCCCGTAAATTTTCATTTTTTAGTCCTCCTTTACTACTCACCTATTCTCCATTGGTAACGTTACCGGTACTGTTCAAATACAATTAAAGCAAAATATTTGATTTAGTCAAAGCTCCAATTTTATTCGAAAATCCGGAATATACACAATTAACATCATAATATTACTTTTTTCTTTATATTTTCACCGTTTTCTTTTTTGCATGATTTCTTATATGTGTTAAAATTAGTTCGTATGGCGAAGTATATGAACCCTTACAGGGCACTCAAAAACAAGAATTATAGGAATTTCTGGACTGCGCAAAGTATATCATTGATAGGTTCTTGGATCGATACCACTCTGAGAGGGTGGGTAGCTGTTAGTTTGTTTTCAGAAGATAAAGCGGCTGGTTTCATTGGATTGATAGCGTTCTTGAAAGGTTTCCCTTCTATTTTCTTCTCTCCTGTAGCTGGTGTCTTAATTGATTGGTTTGGATCCAAAAGTATACTGTTTTACACGCAATTACTCGACGCCATCAACGCGTTCATCATGGCTTATCTTGTCTGGAAGGGCGTTCTTTCTCCTGTGTTTTTGCTTATACTAAGCCTTGCGATGGGCATCACAAGTGGATTTTACTTACCATCGAGAAACACGTTTATCGCTTCAATGATGGATAAAGAGCTCTTACCAAATGCATTAGCTTTACATTCAATGATTTTCAACGTTGCGCGTATGGTAGGACCTACTATAGCGGGCTTCATCGTTAAGTATTACGGTTTACAAGTTGGCTTCATCGTAAACGCAATTTCATTTGTCCCACTTTTAGTTGTTTTGCTTATCATACCCGAGGAGGATAAACAGATCAATGGAAAAACTTCACTAAGAAAGTTTTTCGCAGATCTTAGAGAAGGTATTAAATACACACTGAAAGACAAGGTAATTAGTTCCACCCTTCTTGGTTTAACTATTTATTCGGTTTTCGGTATGCCCTTCGGTATGCTTATGCAAGCGTTTGTAAAGAGTGTTGTAAAGTCAGATATTGTCGGTTACGGACTTATTATGGGATTCATGGGTGTTGGAGCTTTCGTGGGAGCAAATATCGTTGCCGCTATAAATCCAGAGAAATTGTTAAAATTGCACGAAGAAATCTTGCTATTGGTAATTGGAGTAAATATACTGATCGCTTCGCTGTATCCGAAATTCACACCCTACAGCGCTCTGTTGATAGGAGCTTGTCAATCGTCGTTTTTCAATATAACAAACAGCAGAACACAACTTCTTTCACCTTCTAATATGAAAGGAAGGATAATGTCTTTGTATTCTTTCATCAACACAGGTGGCTCTCCCACAGGTACATTCCTCTTAGGATTGCTCGGTAACGCCTTGGGTGTTAGAAATTCATACCTTATTTCCGGGATAATCCTGCTCTCCTATGCTATTAGTAAAATTAGCTTAGTCAACTATCCAAAAATTTCAAGAAGTAACATTGAAAGGTAGTTACAGCCGAATATTTAACCCTTCCTTTTTGTATCTCAATAATCTATTATTTGTATGTGTTGCATTTTAAACACAATATATGGTATAATATCTCGGCTCGGTAAAGAGCAAATAAGTATGAACTGGGAGGGTTATTTATGTATTCGGCTGTTATGAAAGTTATCGATTACTGGAAGAATGTTGAACCGTCGAAAAACGCATACAAGATACTCTCGGAACGGTATTTTTTGAAAACGACATCGGGAGATTACCTTGAAACCAAATGGGACGATATATGCAGGCGTGTTGCAAGAGTTATCGCAACCGCTGAACTGGTGAACAATCCGGCTTTGAAAGAAAAATCACCCAACGAACAACTTGACGAAGTAAAATTCTGGGAATCATTGTTCTTTGATTTCCTAAAATCTCGTATATTCATTCCAAACAGCCCCACATTGTTCAATTCAGGCATGGGAGTCAAACATGAATTATTATGGAAACCTATAGAAGATATGACACTTGAAGATTATTGGGAGATATATAATACCAGAAACCATCTGCACATGTTGTCTGCGTGTTTTGTTGTGCCAGTTGAGGACAGCATCGAAGGTATCTTCGAAGCTGTCAAAGAGTACGCTCTCATAACAAAAGCCGGTGGAGGTATCGGTAGTAACTTCTCGAGACTTAGACCAAAAGGCAGTTTCGTTGCTGGTACACACGGTCAGGCAAGCGGACCTGTATCGTTTATGCATGTATTCAACTCCGCTGTTGGAGTTGTTGAGCAAGGTTACAGACGCAGAGGAGCTCTCATGGGAATACTCAATATCGACCACCCGGATATAGAAGAGTTTATAACCGCAAAAGAAGGAAACGATGGTGAGAAAGTTTTGAAATTCTTCAACATCTCTGTTGGAATTCCTATGGACAGACAAGAGTTGTTAAAACTGTACATGGAAGACGGGGAAATCGAACTTAGACATCCAAAGAGTAATGTATCGAAGAAAGTTAAAGTTAGAGAACTGATAAACAAGATGGCTAAAAATGCTTGGAAAACAGGTGATCCTGGACTTGCATTTCTTGGAGAGATGAACAAATACTATGCGATGTATCCTGAAATGATGATTGAAAGTACAAACCCATGTGGAGAGATTGGTCTTGCACCTTACGAAGCATGTAACCTCGGTTCGATAGACGTTGCGAAATTTTACAAAGATGGTGAGTTCCACTGGGATGCCTTTGCACAAGCAACACGTTTAGCTGTGAGATTCCTTGATAACGTCATCGATGTCAACGTCTTCCCACTGGAAAAGATAAACAAGGCAGTCAGAGAAAGCAGACGCATAGGTTTGGGTATCATGGGATTTGCTGATTTACTTTATTTAATGGATATCCCATACGATGAACACGAAGGCAGACAATTCGCAGCTGATATGACAGCGTTTATGGCTCTTCACAGTCACGATGAATCAAATAAACTTGCTCAGGAAAAAGGTAGCTTCCCAGCGTTTGAAAAGAGCAGATACTATAAAGAAGAAGACTTTGCTCCATTTGCCATGGGAATGAGTAAATACGATGAAGAGCTGAGAAGGGTCTTCAGAGAATCGAAAAATGGAAAGCGAAACGTTGCCGTTCTTACGATTGCACCAACGGGCTCCATTTCAAATATAGCTGATACAAGCAGCGGACTTGAACCAAACTTCTTACTTGCTTACGTGCGTTATATGAACAAACACGATGGTACAAAAGAAGCACTATTTTATGTAAACAAAGTACTCGAATCAAAATTGGCACCTGAGATCCTTGAAAAGATAAAAGAACGATTAGTTGAAAAAGGTTCTCTTAAAGATATACCCGAAGTTCCAGAAAATATAAAACGTGTGTTTGTTACCGCTATGGATATATCACCGATGGCTCATCTGCTTATGCAAGATGCATTCCAAAGATACGTTGATAACAACATTTCAAAGACTATAAATATGCCCAACACGGCTACTGAAGAAGATGTACTTAACATATACCTCGAAGCTATGAAATTGAACATTAGAGGACTTACCATTTACCGAGATGGTTCACTGCAAACACAAGTTTTGACGGCAGCGAAGAATTTGAAGACAAAGGATGCTCCAAAGGTACAGTTCTTTGTTCTTGACGAAAAACATAAACTTAGACCGAAACCAAGGAAAGAGACTCTCAGAAGTGTTACAAGGAAATTCAAAACGGATACAGGGACTACATATATCACTGTTAGTTTCGACGATAACGGAGAAGCTGTTGAAATATTCCTGTCAAACGGTACAGAACTTGCGGAAGCAATTGGAAGATTAAGTTCAATTGCGCTAAGAGCTGGAGTATCTGCTGAAGAGATATTGGAGCAACTTAGAAAGGTTAAAGGTACGTACACCCCAGCTTTGGCTCAGGAGATAAAGAACGCTGTTGATGATTTTGTTGAGCTATGGGGAGAGACTCAAACAGAAGGTGTCGATACATTTGTCATCGATGGTACGATAAAAACACCGGAAGAAATAGAAAAATTCGTTACAGTTAATGGCTTGCAATGGAGTGAAGGATATTACACAGATGCAGATGGTAACACCTACTGCCCGTCGTGTTTATCGAAAAACAGCATAATCAAGCAAGAAGGATGCACAACTTGTAGAAAATGCGGTTGGAGTAAGTGCAGTTAATACAAAACCTATATTAAAAAATTGTCCTGACGATTACGTCAGGACAATTTTT
>CAZOAS010000004.1:5752-29440 GCA_964577745.1 uncultured Fervidobacterium sp. | reverse complement strand
GGGTTAATTTGGTCCAGCGAGACCAAAACCGTGAGAGTGTGTTCGGAAAAGTAAAGTTAATACCGTTGCGTAATATAGCAATGAGTGAATGCTCAAATGATATTGGTGTTTGTTTTGAAAGGGACCTCTTTTATTGGAGGTCCCTTTTATTTTTACGTGTTCAGGAGGTGTGAGTTGTGCTTGTTTACGATGCAATTGATGATAGGCTTTTTGAAGATGATGAGTTGTGTGAAAAATTGAATTTCCCAGAAAAGATTAAGAAAGCAAATCGATTGATTGTTACAAGCCCGTTTGTTGATTTGCATACACATGTTAGATTAAACGGCGGAGAAGGTTACGATACACTAACACGTGCGGCAATTTCCGGTGGTTTTCTTGTTGTAAATATCCAACCGAATACTAAGCCACTGATTGATAATGAGGAGGTTTTGCGTGAGCATATTCAGTTGTCTGAAGGAAAAGATGTTGTGTATAATTACACTGTAAGTCTTTTCGGTTCGATAAACGATATCGACAGCTTGCCTTCCCAGTTGAAAGGTAAAGTCACAGGTTTTTCGACCGATGGTATAAGGTATCATTCGGAAGATTTGCTAAAGCCACTTTCTTTTAAGAAGCATGCCATTATCTTCGACCATTCGCAACTCCACGAAATCCCCGGTGATTTTTACATAGGTTCGAATTTGCCAAATAGTATCAGGACTTACTCAAACGAAGCGATAGCGATTTTCAGAATTGTTATGACAGGCTTAGAATTTGGATTTAATAGGTTTCATATTCAACATATATCAACGCTTCAAGGCTTGGAAACTGTACAGTACCTTCGAAAATTTGCACATGTAACTTGTGAATTGACTCCTCACCATGCTTACTTCACACCTGAGATGATTAATCACCCAAATCAAAAAATCAATCCTCCAATTTCGAAATACAGAGATGAATTGGTACGTGCGTTAAGAGAAGGGATTATAGATTGTTTTGCCACAGACCATGCACCACATCCTGAAAAGTCGCAAAGATACGAAGACGCACCGTACGGTAGTTCGCATATCGAAGTGGCGTTTTCTGTGTATTTGAGTGTTTTTTTGGATGCGAAACTTGTTTTGAAAAATCTAACTTCTAATCCACTGAAGGTGCTTGGTAAGTCATACAAAGATTTTGGTATACGTTTTCCAAACGATGCGGTTGTTATAGATCCAGAAGCCGAATATGTTGTCGATGCAAGTAAGTTTTTCAGTAAGGGGAAAAATTGTGCTTTTGATGGGCTTAAGTTGAAAGGAAAAGTTCTTGGAATGAGAAGAAAGGGAAGGTGGGTGTATTGGAATGGGCAATTCGTTGATGAATAAGACTTTCGATTCGTATCTTGTTGAGAAATCAGAGATGTTAAAAATCACAGATGATACGTTTTTTATAATTTTCAAGGAAGTTGATGGTTTAGTTTACTATCCTGGGCAGTTTTGTATGATTAGTGCTGGTGAGATGGCATTGACGAGGAAGCCATTTACACTTGGTAAGTACGGTAATTTACCAAGTATCTCTGTGAAAATCGTTGGTGAAGGTTCGAGATACATAGTCGAAAGTACAGATAAAATCGATATGCTCGCTCCGTTGGGAAATGCATTCACCCCTGATGGTAAAAATGGCGTTGTCTTAGTTGCTCCTTCTTGTTTTGCCGAAGGGCTGTTTATATCTGAATATTTCGATGTTCCGCTTTACGTTGCCTCAAAGACACCGTTCAATGAGCGCTTTATGGAGCATTTTAGAGGTTACAAGGTATCGTTCTTGGTAGGTAACGAAGCCTTTCTTAGCTTACTTGATGAGTTAAATAATTCGAGTTACGATTGGATTTTTGTCTCGGGTTCGAAGGTAATGGAAAGGTTAGCAGTTGAGCGGTTGAGTAATAAGTTAACTTATGTATCCTTGAATGAGTACATGGGATGTGGAATAGGTGCGTGTAAGAGTTGTGCTGTGGAGACCAAGGAAGGTATAAAGCATGTGTGTACGGATGGACCTGTATTCAGAGGTGATTATATATGGACAAGATAAAGAAAAGTCTTAATTTAAGAACTCCTTTGATTGTCGCTTCAGGACCTGGTGGATTTGGTGAGTATTTGAACGTGAAATCGATTGATTGGAATTGCGTTGGGGCTTACACGTTGAAGACGATTACGTATAAACCTAAGGAAGGTAATAAACCACCAAGAATGTATGCAAGGAATGGATTTTTGATAAATAGGATTGGGTTGGAAAATCCCGGTGTTGAGAAATTTGTGAGAGGTTTGGAGAATGGCGAGTACGATGTACTTTTTAATACTTTACCGGTGATTTTGAGTCTTGGTGGAGACTCGTTCGATGAGTACATCGCAATATCGAAGATTGTAAAACCATATCTGGATAGGTTTATTGCAGTTGAGTTCAATTTTTCTTGTCCGAACGTGAAACATGGTGGTTTATCGATAATGTCGGATGTGAATGAGTGGAAGGTCTTGCTTGGAGAGATAAGGAAGGAATTAAAAGATACATTTTTGATAGCGAAGCTTGGTATTGAGAGTGGATTCGTTGAGCAGAATGCTCAGATAGTGTACGAGAGTGGTTGGGAAGGTGTTACGGTCATCAATACTATAAGAGGTTTGATATTCAACGACGAAGGTGAGATGATTTTTGGAGGTTTGTCAGGTCCCAATCTTCTTCCCATAGCTCTGAGGGCAGTTTACGAGGTGAGAAAGAAACTCAAAGATATTTACATAATTGCATCCGGTGGTGTGTATACGCAAAACGATGTAGAGGCTTTTCTTAAAGTTGGTGCTGATTCTGTGAGTATCGGTAGTGCGATCTTTAAAAACGAGAAAGTATTGAATGAGATTGGTAAGAATTTTATCCAAAAGTAAATTATCAGAGGGAGGTTGGGTTGCATGTTGGGATTATCAGTTGAAAAGACAAGTATGCAAGAGAGAAGATTTTTGGTAAACACCGAACCTGTATTGAGCCTCGATATGGAGAATCCACTTGAATTTATTGAAAAATACGGAAGTTTTGATTATGTTAAAATTGGGCATAATCTTGCGGTTAATGGTAAGAAGATTTTCGATGTGTTCTATGAAAAAGGTTACAAAGTCATCCTTGATTTGAAATTTTCAGATATCCCCTCAACAGTGGCAAGGTCGATAAAATCTTGGGACCATCCAGCTATCGTTGGTTTCACTATACATGCGAATGCAGGAATTGAGAGTGTTAGATCTGCGCTTGAATCAACTGAAAAACAGATTTTTTCGGTGATAAAATTAACGTCTCTTACGGGTAAATTGGAAGATTACGAAGATTTGATAATTGGTCTTGCAAGGCTTGGTTCTTCGTTTGTTTTACCGGGCAGTTGGGCTGTAAGGATGAGAAATAGGATAGGTGGGAAGATCCTTGTACCGGGCATCAGGATGAGTCAAGGTAAGGACGACCAAAAGGATGTTGTAAGTTTATGGGATATAACTGGGATTGCAGATTTTGCAGTTATAGGTAGGGAAGTGTACAAAGCGCAAGATCCAAAGAAGAAGATAGAAGAGATTAAAGAGAGGTTGAGAGTATGGAAAGAGTAATTGAGATTCTCAAGGAAACAGGTGCACTCTTGGAAGGACATTTTATTTTATCGTCTGGTTTGCACTCCACAAATTACGTTCAGTGTGCGAAGGTATTTGAATATCCATCTTACGGTGAGGAGATTGGAAAGTTATTGGCACAGAAGATAAAGGACATGAACATCGATTGCACCGTTGTTGTTGGACCAGCGCTTGGTGGAGTTATAGTTGCTTACGAAGTTGGAAAGTTTCTCGGAGTGAGGAGTATGTTCGCTGAAAGGGAAGATAACGTGATGAAATTGAGAAGGGGATTTGAATTGTACTCGGATGATAAGGTTATTGTTGTCGAAGATGTTGTAACAACTGGCAAGTCAACGCTCGAGGTTGTGGATGTTGTGAGAAGTTACGGAGCAAATGTTGTGGGATTTGCAAGTATTATTAACCGCTCTGGGAAGGAAAATCCATTTGATGAAATGGGAAAACCGTATGCATGGCTTGTGAAATTCGATTTTCCAACATATGAACCAGTGAAATGTCCATTATGTGAAAGTGGTATACCTGCGGTAAAACCTGGAAGTAGAAAGATGAAATGAAATCACCACTAAAATCACCACGGGACCCTACCGGGTCCTGCCCTTTTATTTAATATTTTCTGTGCTTCGTTTAAGACGAACTCTTCATCAGAATAAACAATTACACCTTTATTTGCGAAAACTTTTTTTACTTGTATATCGCCTTGACTAAGGTATATGATAGAATTCAACAGTATACTTTTTCTTAGACTCTCGCCGTCTGGAGGTTTTGCTGTCCAATTAAGTAACGTGAATCTACCATTTAAGAATTCAAAGCCATCGTCTTTTTGAACGATGAATACACCCGTATAACCGAAATTTCTCAAGAGGTTAGCTTTTCCTTCATCTTCGACAAGAACAGGATACGTTTGCTTTCTTGTAACAAGTGAGGAGATAAGGTTTGTGTCTATCTTCCCTCTTCCATCGAAAACGGCGATAACTCCAGCAATGCCGAGTCCTGTTGCAAATTTTTCGTACACATCTGCGACCATGAACGGTGATTTGTGTGCTCTGTAAAAGTAATCGGAATCATCTATGCTAAGTGTATCAAGTGGACCTACCAGATAATAACTATAGCCTGCGTTCTTTACAAAGCTACCGACGTATCTGCCAACTTCTGGTATCAGTGTGTAGTTGCCAAGGCTACCGAGTGTGAGTAAGCTAACATCTTTAAGTATGGTTTCTAAGCGTTGTGTACAGACGAAGTCTTTTCGCCAGAAATTTAAGTTAGTTAATGGTGCACCATTAACTAAGATACTCAGGAAAAAGCTGAGTAAAAGCAAAAAGTACACCATTTTCATCGTTCGACTTTGTAACAAAATCAGCCACCTCTTTTAATTTATCGACTGCATTTTCCACAGCGATTTTCCTACCAGCTACGTTAAACATAAATGTATCGTTTTCATTATCTCCAAATACAATTGTATCTCTTAGATCAAATCCAAGGTAATTACTCAAAAATTCAAGTGCGATTCCTTTGTTCGCACTTGATGGTACGATGTCGAGGAATATGGAAAAGCTTTTGAATACACTTGCTTTATCCCCAACAATTTCTTTGAGTGGCTGAATAAATGAATCTAATATCTGCGCTTCACCTATACCTAACATCTTAATAGGGGGATGTTCAAGTTTTTTCAAATCTTCAACCACTTCGTATGGTACATCGGCATGTTTGGAGTATAATTTTATCTCTTCGTTATCTTTTTCTGTGTAAAGTATATCATCAACGTAACTCTGGACGTGTACATTTTGACTTCTGAAGAAATCTATGACTTTGTGGGCTGTCTCGATGTCCAAAGTCTTTTCAAAGATAAACCCATCCTTTGGTAAGTAAACTACCGCACCGTTGTAGGATATTATTGGGAATATATCTTCTTGGAAGACTTTATCAAGAAGTTTCTTGGCAGAGATATGCATTCTTCCGGTTGCAAATACGACTTTGTCACCTTTATTTAGTATGTTCAAAATTAGCTGTTTGGTTTCTTGAGGAAATTCATTTTTTGAATTCAATACTGTACCATCCAAATCAAAGACAAAGACCTTTTTCATAACAGTACCTCCACAAGTTCAGAAATTGTTCGTTGGTTAATTCTTCCGGTCTTGCACTTTTTTCAATTCCCACGCTGTTAAGTGCGCTTTCTATTACATGCTTGGATATCATATTTTTGAGATTATTTTGTATAGTTTTTCTTTTTTGGGCAAATGAATTGGAGACGAATTTCCAATAGCTTTCAAGTTCTTGAGATGTTTTGAAAGGAAATTCAGACTTTTTTGTTATTTTCAAAACTAAACTGTCTATGTCTGGATTTGGAACAAACGCACTTTTTGGAACGAGAAGTAATTTCTCAATATCAGCTATAGTTTGAATTACAACCGTGAGAAATCCTCTGTTAGAACTTCCCGGTTGTTCCAGTAACCGTTCTCCAACTTCTCTTTGTACCATTATACTCATACTGTGAAAATTTGTGAATATTAATTTCTTCAGTATTGGAGCAGTTATGTAATATGGAATGTTTGAGACACATTTATAGTTATCTGGTAAAAATGATATATCCGTAGCTAAGAAATCTTCGAAGATGAGTTTTACGTTTGGAAAACTTAGTAATCGCTCTTTCAAAATAGGTTCCATACGTTTATCTATTTCTACAGCAAAAACAGTTGCACCGGTTTTTGCCAGTGCAACTGTTAATGTTCCTGCTCCTGCTCCTATTTCCAAAACTGTATCTTTTTCGGATATATCAGAAAGCGAAACGATTTTTTCTGCATAGACTTCGTTTGATAAGAAATTCTGTCCTAAGGATTTTTTTAGCGTTACACCGTACTTTTTTAAATAATCGGCTGTTTTCAGTTATTTCTTCACCCTCTCTACGACTATTCCGTTTGAATACTCCATCTTCACTATTCCAAAGTTATCGGTGGTTATCGTTATTACCGTGCCTTCGTATGATAACGAGTATTTTCCTTCGGAAAGTCTTTTCATCTCTGCCACACCGGTTGCCTTTTCTGTTTTTGAAGGATTGAAGAGTGCTTGTGGTATAATGATGTTCATGACCGGTTGTGGTGTTTTGAGTAACATTTCAAAGTGTGGGATGATAAAGTTGTTGTCAAGGATTACAAGATCCGGTGTATTAAAATTGAATGTCTTCACCGATGGTGATTTGGGATCGTAATATGCGTAAAGTGTTATTGAAGTCCTTCCCATCTTATTTACTCCAAGTATTTTTGCAACGACTTCATTGTTTGTCTTGAAAACCGCTTCGTAGACATCGAAGCGCCCAGATTTTCCATAAACTGTGCGTGTTTCTACAACGTATTTTTCGCCGTATTGTATTTCGCTTACACTAACCCATCCATTCTTCGTTAGTTGTGTTTTCACCCTCCCGAGTTCCATGTTATCGACTCTTACCACGTATTCTGCTGAAAATAAAAAAGTTGTGTACAAAAGAGTTAGTGTTAGTATCAAGATATATATGAATTTAACTTTTGACATATTTGTCACCTCCTGAGTATAAGATACCATATAAACCTTAAAATTTCATTAGAAATCCAATATTTTTTTGATTTCGCCGTACAAAGGTCCAGCGGTTATCTTTGTAACTTTTACAATTACACTTTTCCCTATCAATTCATTCGATGCTTCAAACGATATTATCTTATTTCTAATATCCCTTCCATAAAAAAGTCCATTCTTAGCTTGTGATTCAACGATGACTTCAACTTCTCTGTTCATGTAGGATTCATTAATCTGTTTATTTATAACTTTTTGAAGGTTCAATAAGTAAGACATCCTTCTGACCTTGACTTGGTGTGGGACATCATCTTTTAAGTATTTCCATGCAATTGTTCCTTCTCGTGGTGAATATACTGCAAGATTCAATCGCTCAAACTTCAATTCCTTCACAAGTTCAACGGTAGCTTCGAAATCGTCATCGCTTTCACCGGGAAATCCGACAATAATGTCACTTGATATCGAAGCATCGGGCACAATTCTTCTAATGTCATTTATTAAATCGATGTATTCTGACCTTGTGTATCTTCTGTTCATTGCTTTTAATATCTTGTCACTTCCATGCTGGACTGGTAAATGTATTGAGCGTGCAACTTTTTCGTTTTCACACATTACTTTTGGAATTTCGAGTGAAAAATCCGTTGGATAAGATGTTAAAAACCAAAGACGTTTAACCTTCTCTATCTTCGATGCTTCGGATAGTAATTTGGCAAGTGACGTACCATCCTTTAGATCTTTTCCGTAAGCATCGACATTTTGACCAAGGAATGTGAATTCTTTATAACCTTTCTGAGCAAGTGATTTTACTTCAGTGAGAACATCGTCTATCTTTCTTGATTTTTCCCTTCCGCGTGTGTACGGCACTATACAGTATGTACAGAATCTATCGCAACCGTAAATTATTGTTATCCAAGCATGGTGTTTTGAACTGCGTGTTTCAACCTTATCGTATTCTATATTTTCCAGCGTATCTTCGATGTAAATGTGATGGCTACCATTTTTCGCATTCAAAACTGCTTCTGGAACTTTCCCAAGAGCGCGTGTGCCTATAACAAAAGAAACACCTCTTTTAAAGAGGTTTTCTTTTTCCTTTTCTGCAACACAACCCATTATACCAATCTTTTTGTTTTTCTTTCTAAGTTTTCCTATATGACTGTAAACTTTCTCTTCAGATTTCCTTCTAACCGCACACGTATTTAATATTACAACATCAGCTTCGTCTTCGTCATCTGTTAATTCCAGTCCCTCGTCTAATAACAACTGTTTAACGATTTCTGTATCGTTCTCATTCATCTGACAACCATATGTAAAAATATGTACCTTCATATTTCTCCTCCTGAAAATAAATACTCTTATTCATGTCGAACTATTTTACAACAGATTTTGTACAAATTCAACAACAACCTCTATTGCTTTTTCGTTGTATCCACCTTTCGGTATTATTATATCTGCATGTTTCTTGGTAGGTTCAACGTACGCATCGTGCATCGGTTTTACCGTATTGAGATATTGATTTATGACAGATTCTATTGTTCTACCTCTTTCGAATATATCTCTTTGGAGCCTTCTTATGAATCTTTCGTCTCCTTCAGTGTCAACAAATATCTTCAAATCGGCGAGTGCTCGAAGTTCATCGTAATATAAAGCAAATATGCCTTCTATAAGTAAAATAGGCTTCGGTTCTATTTTAGTTGATTCACCGGTTCTTGTATACTGAGCGAAGTCATATTCGGGTAATTCGATACTTTTACCAGATAGCAACTCTTTGACGTGCTTTACTATGAGTGTGTGCTCTATCATATCTGGATGGTCGTAATTGTATTTTTTTCGCTCTTCAAGTGGTACGTGAGACATATCTTTGTAATAGTTATCCATAGGTAACATGACACATTTATCATTTCCGATTCTTTCCATAATCTTCTTAGTCACTGTTGTTTTTCCAGAACCTGTTCCTCCGCCTATAAGGATTATATACATACGGATACCTCCAGTTGTCAGTGATTGGTGAACAGTGAACAGTTAACGGTGAACGGTAAAATCAGATTACTTTGAAAATTTTTTCTTTACGAGGTTCACAGCGGCTTCGAGTGAAACTCCTCTTTCGACTGCGTCGCTAACATTTCCATATCTAACTCGTACGTTGAAATTGTTCGATAGTTCGTCTATTTTTTTCTCAAGATTATCCGCAAACCATTCCGATGTACCTTCACCGTAAAGAGTTATTTCGCTTATACCAAGGATTATACTTATATTCCCAAGTACGAATGCCAATGCTTCAATGATGGGTTGATAAAGTTTTAGTGCAAGTTCCTCGTTGCTCTTATATAAATTTCTAACTATCTTTAACGTTTCCCAAAAATTTTCTTCACTCTCAATGAAATCAATGAAATTTATATCATCTTTCAAGTAATTTCTTACTAACACAAAATCCGAAGCTACCGTTTCTAAACATCCCTTAGCACCGCAGTAGCAATTTTCGGATCCTTTGAAGTATATGTGACCAAGTGGGATGTTTTTAAATTCATCACGTGTAAATAACGCATGGTATTCATAGTAGCAGGCACCAATTCCTGTTCCGTAATTTACCACAAGCACTTTGTCTTTTCCTGTTGTTTTTGATTCGTAAGCGGCGATTGCTTCCACATCAGAGATTATAACATATGGAACGCCCAAATGCTTCAATTTTAATGCCTTAACCGGGTCGAATTTGTTCAGTTTTAAAATATTTGAATAAACTTTATCGTCTATTACATTACCAGAAAAAGCAATTCCTATGCTATCGTAATCGTAGAACTTGTCTATCGTCTTTCTCAGAAGTTCTGTTATTCCCTCGTCGGACAAATTTTCCCTTTTCACTCTATATTCGGTTCGTTCAAGTTCTTCACCTTGCGCATTGTAAAGCACAGCACGTATTTTTTCCCTTCCAACACTCACAGAAAGAATCTTCCAAGCATTTTTGGATAGCAAAAGAAACTGAGGGGGTTTACCGAGAGTGGTCTCCCCCTCTTCTATTTGTATATAGTCTGTTAATTTGTCAAGAAGGTAAGTCATCGTGGAAGGTGTAACATCGATGATGTCTTCCAGTTCCTTCCTTCTGATTCTTTTGTTTCTCAGAATATGGAGTAAAATCTTTGCTTCGTTCTTCAACCCTTACCTCTCTCCATTTTAATTTCAACTTTCTTGATAAATATTACATCAAAGACTTGATAACTTCAAGATATCTTCTTACATTTGCCGTTGACAAATATGTGTTTCTAACTTTTTCTTTAGCTTTAGCTCCCATCTCTTCAAGTAACTTCTTGTTGCCGAGTAACTCACATATTGCATCTGCTAATTCTTCAACGTTTTGTCTAAGATACCCGTTCACACCGTCATCTATTTGTATTTTAACACCGCCAACAGGTCTTGCGACAACAGGATGTTGTTTCCACATCATTTCGCTTATGACAAGCCCAAATCCTTCTCTTGTTGCTGTATGCAGACCTATTGTAGATAATCTTTGTATTGCATTAACTTCCAAATGACTTACACCTTTTAAGTCTGTTAAGAAGAGTATATCTTTGTCATTTCCGGCGTATCTAAGAACATCTTCGAAGAATATCCAACCTTCTGGATCATCTTTTGCCATTGCCGATACTATAGCAAGTTGTACGTCGTATTTTTCCTTTACCTTTCTGTACACATCTATGGATGAAAAGAGGTCTTTCCATGGGTCAAATCGTGCAACTACTGTGATAAGAGGTCTATTTGTATCGATGTTGTATCTTTTAGCGATTTGCATTATTTCGTCCTGTGTTAATTCTTTGTTCTTAGGGCTGAGTGGATCTATGCTTGGTGGAAATTCAACGGCTATTTTATCAAAAGGAGGTCTAACGTAATCCATAATATGGAAAAGAGCTTTTTTGTACATAGTCATCTTCGATGTTAATCTATCCCAGACTTTCAAATTTGGTGTACTCGTGTCTATGTGACATCTCCAAATGTATTTAGCACTATCACCTTTATAAAGAGGTATGTACGCTGGCTGGGGGTCATGAATAATAACCACATCAGCGTCAAGGTTCAATCTTTTGGCATTTTCTTCGTTGACTTTTTCATACAACGCCCATTCTTCATCGGTGATTTCTATATCGGCACCTTGAAGCGTGTTATGGAATTTTTTTGTAACATTGAAAAATTCCATAGGAGCCTCAAGCACTTCCCAGTAAGCATCAATACCTGCATCACGCATCAAAGGAACGATAGTCATCAACAACTCTGCAACACCGCCACCGTAAGCAGTTGCGTTTACATGAGCAACTTTTAAACCTTTCAGTTCTCTTCCAAGTTCGAATATTCGTTCAACATCCTCACGTGCAAACGTACTGTAATCACTGAGTTTCTTAACTGGCAACTCTACCGTCATCTTTAGAACCTCCAATCTTTTTAGTTTGGTAAATTTTTTCACTATTTCATTTGGAATAACATTTACTCTTTCCACACTTATTTTCGAAATTCGAATATGGATATCCATGATATTTTACAATAAAATGGGTTAAGAAAACGAGTCTAAAATATTCCAAAAAAATATAAATAAAGTTCAATATCAATTGTTAATAACTTAATGCTTTATGGATCTTGATTAATCTTTTATTTGATATGCAAAATGATATTTTGGAAAGAGCAAAGGTATATGGTATATTCTTTTTGAAATTCGAACTAATCCATTCTTACATTTGGGAGGTGTACGTATGAGGAAGTTTGTATTTGTAGCTTTGCTGTTAGTTTTGTCCGTGGTAGCGTTTTCGAGAGTTACCATTACAATGACGGCGGGAGCAGTGGGTAAGGAACTTGAAGTTCTTTACGCACAACTTGATAGGTTCATGAAGGCAAATCCAGATATTAAAGTTTCAGTCATGCCAATGCCAAACTCTTCAACAGAAAGACACGACCTTTACGTTACTTACCTTGCATCAGGTGAAAAGGAACCAACAGTTTTGATGCTTGATGTTATTTGGCCAGCAGAATTTGCACCATACCTTGAAGATTTAACAGCTGATAAGGCATACTTTGAACTTGACAAGTTCTTACCTGGTACAGTTAAAGCAGCAACAGTTGGAGGAAAGATAGTCGCAGTTCCATGGTTTACAGATGCAGGTCTTCTTTACTACAGAAAAGACCTTCTTGAAAAATACGGATTTAAGAATCCTCCAAAGACATGGGATGAACTTGTGACAATTGCAAAGACAATAACAGCAAAAGAGAAAAACGTTGTTGGATTTGTCTGGCAAGGTGCAAGATACGAAGGTTTGGTCTGTGATTTCATGGAGTACCTTATCTCTTTTGGTGGAGATGTTCTTGATGATGCAGGTAACGTAATAGTCAACAGTCCAGCATCAGTAAAGGCATTGCAATTCATGGTTGACCTTATTTACAAAGAAAAAGTATCTCCACAAGCAGTTACAACATACATGGAAGAAGAAGCAAGAAGGAAATTCCAAAACGGAGAAGCAGTATTCATGAGAAACTGGCCATACGCATGGTCACTTTTGAACGACCCAAAAGATTCTAAGGTTGCAGGTAAGGTTGGAGTTGCTCCACTTCCAGCAGGTCCATCTGGTAAATCAGCAGCAACACTTGGTGGATGGATGCTTGGTATAAACAAGAATGCAACACCCGAAGAAAAAGCTGCAGCAAAGAAACTTGTGAAGTTCTTAACAAGTTATGATGAACAACTCTATAAGGCAATTAATGCCGGTCAAAACCCAACGATGATGGATGTTTACAAAAACGCAGAACTTAAGAAAGCAGCTCCATTCATGGTTGAACTTTACGGAATGTTCATAAACGCAGCTCCAAGACCAAGAACAGCAAAATACAGCGAAATTTCCGATGTTATTCAAAAATACGCTCACGCTGCTCTAACACAACAAATGACGGCACAAAAAGCTATAGAGGAAATGGCAAAAGAACTTAATAAGGTACTTGGTAAATAAACGTAATACTCCAATTAGCATCTTTGTCACCGGGGACTTTACGTCCCCGGTTTTCATAAAATCAGTCTTCCGTTTTGGAGGTGAATGGTTTGAAAGTCAAGACAAAAGAAACAGTTGTAGCTTGGTGGATGGTCTTTCCTGCTATACTTGTTATTTCTATTATCGCTTTCTTTCCACTTTTCAAAACATTTTACGATAGTTTCTACGAATTTGGTTTGAGACCGGATATAGAAAGGAAGTTCGTTGGATTTGGAAATTATGTTAGTTTGTTCAAAGATAGTAGATTTATTGCTGCGTTGAAGAATACGATATTTTTTACAGTTGTTTCTGTTGCTTTAGAGACTGCATTTGGTCTTCTTATCGCGATTATAGTGAACCAGCCGTTCAAGTTACGTGGAATGGTCAGAGCAGCGATGCTTATACCATGGGCTATTCCAACTGCTATATCTTCTCAGATGTGGAAGTGGATGTTCAACGACCAAGGTGGAATCATGACAAGGTTTCTTGAAAACTTAGGAATAATAGAACACGGAGTACCAATATTAGGTATGCCACAAACTGCAATGTGGGCTATTATCGCTGTTGATGTTTGGAAAACTACTCCTTTCATGGCACTTTTGATTCTTGCTGGTTTGCAACTAATCCCAGAAGAGTTATACGAGGCTGCAAGAATAGATGGAGCAAATCTGTGGCAAAGATTTACAAAAATAACTTTACCTATGTTACGGTCCACAATAGCGGTGGCACTGATTTTCAGAACACTTGATGCACTTAGAGTCTTCGATGTTGTGTTTATAATGACCCGTGGAAGTGTTAACACGGAAACTTTGGCTGTTTACAACAGGGTTTTGTTAATGGATAGAGCGTTTACTGGTTCATGGTTCGGTTACGGTTCAGCACTATCGGTTGTCATATTCCTATTGATTTCAATATTCGCAATAATTTATATAAAATCGTTGAAGCTTAAGTTAGATTGATTATCGTGAGGTGATTATAATGTCAACGAAAACAAAGAAATTTATATACAATTTTGTACTTGTCATATCTGTTATTTTTGTGCTCGTATGGTGTATATTTCCATTCTATTGGGCTGTTGTTTCTTCACTCAAACCAAATATAGAGCTTTTTGATTCTAATCCATCTTTATTGCCTAAAAACCCAACTTTTTCAAATTATGTGAAGGTGTTTCAGGAAAGACCGTTCCATGTTAATATAATTAATAGCATAATCGTTTCTGGTATAACAACACTTACAACTCTAATATTTGGATCGTTTGCAGGTTACGCTATCGCCCGACTTCATATGAGAGGTAAAGCTATTGTAATGGCTCTGATTTTGTCTGTTAGTATGTTTCCGCAGATTTCTATACTTGGTTCCCTGTTCGTTATTTTAAGAAAACTTGGTTTTATAAACACTTATCAAGGGCTTATTATTCCATATGTTGCAATTACATTACCGTTGACAACCTGGATTCTTCAGAATTTCTTCAGAGATTTACCAAAAGAGATAGAAGAAGCGGCAGCAATCGATGGATGTTCAAGGTTAAGAACGCTATTCCAAATAGTATTTCCAATGTCAGCTCCGGGACTTGTTGCAACTGGTTTGCTAACATTTATCAGTGCATGGAATGAATTCTTGTTTGCTTTCACGTTTATGCAAAAGCCAGATTATTATACTGTCCCAGTAGCTATAGCGATGTTTGCTGGTAGGAGTCAATACGAACAACCATGGGGACAACTTATGGCTGCTGCGGTTATCGTAACTGTACCATTAGTTGCACTGGTTTTGATATTCCAGAATAGGATAATAGCTGGTTTAAGTTCTGGAGCTGTGAAGGGATAATTAAAGAGCTAAGGGGTGCTTGAGTTTGGTTTTATTCGTTGGTGAGTTGCTTGCTGATTTAATAACGGAAGAAAATTTTTTGGATGCAGAACATTTTATTCTTAAGATAGGTGGTTCACCTGGTAACATTGCAAAGTACCTATCTCAACTTGGAATACCAACGCGTATGATTTCACGTGTTGGTGAGGATGTTGTCGGTCACAGAATAGTCTCAAATTTAGAACGTTACGGTGTTGACGTGAGATATATCCAGTTCGACAAAGAATTTGGTACTACTCTTGTGTTTGTTCAAAAAACACAAGATAGTCCTGATTTCTTTGTAATAAGGGGTGCGGATCGATTTTTTGAGTGTCCAGATGATGACGCTTTTAAAGATGTTAGAATAATGCATATAAGTTGTTGGCCTTTATCCTTTGAATCGAGTTTTAATAAGCTTTTCAAGATTATACAAAGAGCACAAGAGCATGATATTAAAATTTCTTTTGATCCAAACTGCCGGGATAAGTTATTCGATTGTCGAAAAATAGTAACTGATAGAGTTAAAGAGATACTAAGTTTATCGGTCTACTCAAAGCCTTCCTTAGATGATGCGATAGCGATTTTTGGAGAGGTGAACTATTCGGTAGAAGATAGCGCAAAATTCTATATAGAGAAGTTTCATGAACATGGTGTTAAAAATGTTGTATTAACTGCTGGAAAATACGGAGCTTATGTTTCATCTATTGAGGATAGGGACGGTATTGTGCATATTCCAAGTAATGCGAAGAAAATTGTCGATGCAACAGGCGCTGGTGATGGTTTTTGGTCTGGCATCTATTATGGTATAATATCAGGTAGAAGCTTTGTCGAGTCTTGTAAAATCGGAAGTAAGGTTGCAGCACATATACTTGGATTTGTCGGAGCTGATGTACCTTTAGATAAAAGTATCTTGGAGGAAGAGATATGAGTGATGTTGCAATTAAAAGGATAGCGTTCTTTAACCCACAGGGAAATTTCGATAGAAACGATAGCCATTTGACAGAGCATCCAGATTTTGGTGGTCAGCTTGTGTACGTAAAGGAATTAGCAAAGGCTATGGCATCTAAAGGAATCCAAGTTGACATTATAACAAGGCAAATAATAGATAAAGATTGGCCAGAGTTTGCTGAACCTTTTGATTACTATCCGGACACGCCAAATCTCAGAATTGTTCGAATACCGTTTGGCGGTGAACAGTTTCTTCGAAAGGAGGATTTATGGAAACATCTCCCGGAGTATGTCAATGGTATACTGAGATTTTATGAACAAGAAGGTAGTTTTCCGGATTTTGTAACAACTCACTACGGAGATGGTGGTATAAGCGGTGTTATGTTCTTAAGTGAAACGGACGTACCGTTTTCTTTCACTGGTCACTCTCTTGGTGCATGGAAGCTTGAAAAGTTACTGAAAAACGGTACTGACCCGGAGGAACTTGAAAAAAAGTACAGATTTTCAATACGGGTATACGCTGAGAATTTATCGATTAATTATGCTTCTTTTATCGTTTGCAGTACTACACAGGAAAGATATGAACAGTATTCCCATAAATTGTATAAGGCTGACCCATACAGCGATAAATTCAAGGTCATTCCTCCTGGAATTAATCACAAAATATTTACAACTCAAAGACAGCCTCATGATGAACTAATCGAAAAATACATAGAACAAGTTTTATCAAGAGCTTCTTTAAAAAGGCAAAAGTTACCTTTCATCATTATGTCAAGTAGAATAGACAAGAAAAAGAACCACATCGCCGTTGTTAAGGCTTTCATGAACGATGAAAGGTTAAAGCAATCGGCAAATCTTTTCATTGTTGTTCGTGGTATTGATGATGTTGAAAGATACGTTATCGAACACAATAACGAAGAAGCACAAATTTTGAAAGAAATTCTCGAAAATGTCAAAGATGAGATTGGAAATAGTGTGTTCTTTGTTAACATAACAGACCAGCCGAGTTTGGCAGCATTCTATAGAGTTGCAGCGATACGCGAGTCTGTGTTTGTTTTGCCAGCAATTTATGAGCCATTTGGTCTTGCTATCGTTGAGGCAGCTGCTTGTGGATTGAAGATAGTGGCGACTAAGAACGGCGGTCCATCGGAGATTCTTTCAAACGGCGAAGGTATATTGATAGATCCTGAAGATTTAAATGATATCTCTTCAAAATTGTATGTCGCTTTAGAACAGTTCGATAATACAAAGTCATTGACATTGGCAAAAAAGTACTCTTGGGAAAGGACGGCGGAGTCCTATCTCGAAAATATTCAGAGTGCGCTTAGTAAAAAGGAAGATTTAAGCAGAGAAGTACTGATGCAAGATTTGGAAAATTTCAAAAATATGATTAGTTTTTAAATCTTTCGCTGAAACAATATCGTTTTCAAATCATTACATATCCCTCACAAAAAATGTGAGGGATATGTTTTATTCCGTTATTGAATAATTTTTGTAAGATGCTATAATTTTAGTGTGTTTGAAGATATCTAGATTAACCCAGAGAGGTGAGTACTTTGAAACTTGGAAGGTTACTTGATACCGTTGAAAGATTCGTTGTTAAGATAAATTTACCAGATGAACTCAGAAACGCGGAAATTGAGTTTATCTCAAATAATTCAGCTAAACTTGGTAATAAAACACTTTTTATCTGTAGAAAAGGTTCAAAATTTGATTCTCACACAATCGTTGAAAAGTTATACGAAGAAGGTAATATTGTTGCTTTCATAACCGAAAGAGAGATAAATGAAAAATTACCATACGTACAAGTTTATGACAGTAGATTAGCTGAAGCTTACATAGCAGCTGAATTCTACGACCATCCTTATAAACATCTCATCACGTTTGGAGTTACAGGTACAAATGGAAAGACAACATGTGCGCATTTATTCCACCATGTTATGCAACAGTTTGGTTTGAATGGTAGTCTTTCTGGTACAGTATTAAACGATATTCTTGGTGATAAATTTTACGTGCACAACACCACACCGGATGCAATAACGATACTGGAAAATATGACTAAGACATACAAAAAGGGTGGTAGTTACTATTCTATGGAGGTCTCTTCGCACTCTCTTGACCAGGGAAGGGTTGAAACACTTCGCTTCGATATAGCTGGTTTGACCAATATAACACGAGACCACCTTGATTACCATCCAACACTTGAGCACTACGCAAGTTCGAAGCTTCATATCTTTGACCTGTTAAAAAAAGATGGTGTTGCAGTGGTAAATTCTGAGTATTTACACTTTTTCAACGGGAAAAAAGTGCCAAGATTGATAACATTTGGAACAAGTGAGGACTCAGTGTATAAAATCTCAGATATCGCAACTGGATGGAACGGTACGACATTTACACTTACAACACCTCATGGTACAAGAAAGGTTTACACACAGATGATAGGTGATTATAACGCATTCAATGTTACCTTAGTTTTAGCTGGTCTTGTGGAAATTGGTTATGAGCTGGACGAGGTTGTTAGTTACATATCAACGTTTAGGGGGGTTGAGGGACGTTTTGAACCTATCCCAGAAGCAAGAAGACTTGGTATAGAAGTTGTTATCGATTTTGCACACTCTCCGGATGCACTTGAAAAGGTTATCAAAAGTGCCAAAAAATTAGCAAAAGGTAGGATCATCGTTGTTTACGGTGCCGGTGGACAGGCTGATAAGGGTAAAAGACCCATGATGGCTGAAGTCGTAACACAGTTAGCTGATATAGCTGTACTTACAACAGACGACCCAAGAGGAGAAGATCCAGAAGAGATCATAAGAGAAGTTGAGAAAGGAATTAAACCAAACTCTTTGTCTCTTACTGTTTTAGATAGAAAAGAAGCGATAGATACGGCTATAACCTTAGCAACCCGTGGAGACGTTGTAATTATCGCTGGTCGCGGTCACGAGCCTTATCAGATATTCTCAGATACACTCAAAGTACCATTTAAAGACAGAGATGTTGCGCTTGATATAATTATCTCAAAGATTAACAAGAATCACTTATCAAAAGATTAATAATTCAATCAATATAAATTTACACATAGAGAGTGTGATAGAAATGGCTGTAAAATTCACTGATTTAGTCAATCGCAGATTTGTTATAGATTCCAGAGAAGTTAAACCAGGTGAAGTTTTTGTTGCAATTAAAGGTAATCGCGTTGATGGTCATGACTTTGCAAAGCAAGCTGTTGAAAAAGGTGCTTTTGCCGTAATTGTTGAAAGGGATGTTGGTTTAGACAATCAATTAATTGTGCCAAATACAATAGAATTTTTAAACGAGTTGGCGAGTAAAATAGTAGAAAAGTCAAGTGCAACGATAGTAGGTATAACAGGGTCAAATGGAAAGACTACCACAAAGGAAATAGTTGCCTCTGTTCTTAGTTCAGAAGTTCCGACATTCAAAAACGAAGGAAATCTAAACTCTGAAATAGGTTTACCGTTATCGATTATAAATTCCTACAAAGGTGAACCTGCCTTGGTTCTTGAGATGGCTCAAAGAAATGTTGGAGATATCGAATATCTTTGCAAATATTTCCCCCCTGAAGTAGGGGTCTTACTAAACGTTGGAAGTGCTCATGTAGGTGTAGCAGGTAGTATCGGTGAAATATTCAGAGGTAAATGGCAAATCGTTGAGAATTCAAAAAGGGCGCTTGTAAATTACGATGATGAAAGAATGAGATGTGAAAAATGTAAATACTTTGGTACCGTTGGTGGAGATTACGTTCTAAAAAGTAAGCAGTACAACGGTAGTTCAACTCTAATTACGATTGAATTCGAGAACGAAGAGTATTACTATCAATTACCGGGATACTGGACAAAGCCGATGGTGTTTTCTGTGCTTGTTGCATTTGGTGTAGCGGACATGCTCGATATATTCTTCAACCCTACAGGATTATCAAACTTTAAACCTTTGAAGGGAAGGTTCAATGTTCACAACATAAGTAATGGCTTTATAATCGATGATACATACAATGCAAGTTACGAATCTTTCAAAGCAGGTATAGATGAAATCTTAGAGAATTTTCCCAGCCCAAGATACGCCGTTGTTGGTGCGATGAAAGAACTTGGTGAATATTCAAAGCAATATCATACAGAACTCTCTAAGTTACTTGAAAAAATCGATGGTGTTATCGTTTACGACAAGGAAGAAGAATCGGTAGACATTAATCCTTCGAATGTGCTTTTCAGAAGTAAAATAGATACTGAGGTAGTTGAATTCATAAAAGGTAACATTTTAAAAGAGAACTTTGCTGGAACGATTTACTTTAAAGCATCGCGTGCTGTTGAGCTTGATAAGATAGTTGGACAGATATTGACGTATTAAAGGAGGAAGTTGGATGGATATCTACAGTGCGATAGTACTGTTCTTGGAGTTCTTGATTGGAGTTTTAGTCTTTCCAAAGTTCATAGAATATATGAAAAAACTGAAACTTGGGCAGTACATCAGACAAGAAGGTCCCGATTTGCACAATTATAAAGAAGGCACACCAACCGCTGGTGGAATAGTTTTTATAAGCTTAGCAATAATTGGTGGATTATTGTTAAGGTTACCTTTAGAACTTTTACTGACTTTGGTCTTTTATGGTTTCATTGGTTTTTTGGATGATTTTGTGAGTATCATGAAGAAACGTTCCTTGGGTTTAAGAGCATGGCAAAAGCTGATTTTGCAATTTGGCTTTTCGATATGGATAGCTTACACTGTGTTACAATATAGAGATAGTACAATATTTGGTATTAACGTACCAAAATGGTTTTTCTATATTTTTACGATGTTGCTTATATCAGGATATTCAAATGCAACTAATTTAACCGATGGAATAGACGGATTAGCTGGTTGGGTTTTCGTTGGAAGCATTACACCATTCATGTTCTTTGCAAGTGGAGACATGGATTACAAAGCGATATTTGTTATAGTTATGCCTCTTCTTGCTTTCTTGGTATACAACACAAGACCAGCGAAGGTTTTCATGGGAGATACTGGTTCACTGGCACTTGGAGCATATATATCAACTTACGCACTAATGAAAGGACAGGAACTTGCATTGCTTTTCTTCACAAGTATATTTTTGATTGAAACAATAAGTGTTATACTGCAAGTTGGATCTTACAAGTTAAGGGGAAAAAGAATATTTAGAATGGCGCCTATTCACCATCATTTTGAGTTACTTGGCTGGAAAGAAGAAAAAATCGTTGGAGTTTTCACCGCGTGGAACATAGCGATAGCGATATTTTACATTTCTCTATTTTTAAAATACTGATTTATTCGATGCGGGGGAAGTACGAGTGATTTCTTTCAAATACACACTTTCGGTGATCTTATTATTTGCATTCAACTATGTGTTAAAAGTATTTTCGATGAAAACTGGACTTTTACTTGAATATCCAGATGAGCGGAAAAATCACAAAAAACCAGTGCCACTGATTGGTGGCACCGTTTTGTTTTTAACGTTACTAACTTTGTCAAATCTTGGATTATATAATTCAAGTATCATCCGCGACCCAATTTTCTATCTGGTATTCATAATAGGTTTTATCGACGACTTATTTGAGCTCCCCTATTACACGAAACTGATGCTACAAATTGCGGTAGCAGTTATATACACAAACATAAATCTATTTTATTTAGTTCCAGAGCTGCAATTAATAAATAAGATAGTAACAGCTGTATTTTTTGTAGTTATCCTAAACGCTTTTAATTTAATAGATGGCGTAAACGGTTTATTACTTGGAATATCAATTGTATATTCTCTTTTGAACTTTGATTTCACATTTACATTTTTACTTTTCCTTTTAATAATACTCAATTTCAACGAAAAATTGTTCATGGGTGATTCCGGAGCATTCTTAATTGCTTACCTGTTATTAAAAAATCAAAATGTGTCGCACAGCTTGATTAACCTATCGATTTACTTTGGTTATCCGTTATATGAAATAGCCTCCTCATTCTTGAGGAGGCTACTACTTGGGAAAAATCCATTCAAACCTGATAGGTACCATTTACACCACATCGGTGTTGAAAAACTTGGATTGCTTAGCTTCCTTGTTTGTGCTTATCTATTATCTCTTGGTTTTTCTTTGATATCATCCAAGAAACTCGGTATTGTAATCTACCTCGTTGTTTGTAGCATTCTTTTCATCGTACAAATTATCCGTATTAGACGCCTCAACAAGTTCGAGAGCATGTCTGAGAGAAATAATAGCAACCTCGAGTTGTGAATCGTTAGGTTGTGCCGTTGTAAGTTTTTGTAAAAGTAATCCGGGAGATGCTAAAAATAAGAATTTTGGATATTTATCGAAAAATCTCAACAATTCGTAAGATACTCCAGCTACGATAGGTAAAACAAGAATTCTTACCAAAATTCTACTTAACATACTCAAAGGTCCGAAGATACCGAATAAACTGTGTACTATTATAGCAATAATAAGAAATATCATCACGAAATTTGTTCCACATCGCGGGTGAATTGTTGAATATTTCCTTGCATTTTCTACTGTTAACTCTTCTCCATGTTCATACGTATGTACAGCCTTGTGTTCAGCACCATGGTATCGAAAAACATTCTTGACATCGTTGAATAGTGAAATTATATAAACGTAAGCCAGAAAAACACCGAGTCTTATAAAACCATCAACAAGTGAGAACAAAAATTCGTTGTTTTTAAATCCCATCCATTTTGTAATGTAAGCTGGAAGTATAACAAATAACCCAATGGCAAGTACGATGGATAATAAGATTGAAAAAATCGATTCACTCTTTTTCATCTTTTCATCTGATGATATCTCAGCACTTAAATTTATCGCTTTTATACCAAAGTAAAGCGAATAAAAAAGACTGAACAATCCTCTTAAAAAAGGAACTTTCATCCATTTTTTAGTTCTATCAGGGGTTCCCAGTTCGACTACCTGAATACTTCCATCTTGCTTTCTCACAGCAACGACCACTTTTTTACCCATCATCAAAACACCATCTATAACCGCTTGCCCGCCAACTTTCAAAATATCACCTCTTTCGAATGTCAAAAATGAGTCAAAAAAAGGTGCCAAATGGCACCAACATTGTAACTATTTTTTTCCGCAAAGTTCTTGATACAACTCAACAACTCTTTTTGCGTTGTCTTCGATAAGGATAAGTTTGTAAAAATTGTACGCTTCCATATCTTCTGGTGAAGTTTTCTTCATAAAATAACTAAGCACCTTACTTTTAAAATCGTTGCGCGCTTCTTGCGACATATTAGCTATATTTGTTACTATCTCAAGTATTCTTTCATCGTTTACGCAAGCTTCAGCTATAATCCTTAGTTGCTCAGCGAAGTCTTCCATTGTACTTACCATCAGATTGGTACAAAACCCACCTTAGAATTCATTATTACTCTTTGAGGTAAACTTTAAATGAAATGCCAGTTCTTGCCTCGTTTCCTATTTGAATTTCGATGAATGCTGGAACAGCGTAAAGGTCAAGCTTCTCTTGTTCAAGGAATCTTCTTGCTATAGCTAATGCTTTTGAAGCTTGGTTTACAGCTCCCGCTCCGATAGCTTGGATCTCAACTTTACCGTTCTTTTTCAATGAACCAACTATAGCGCCCGCCACTTTGTTTGGGTTTGACTTTGAACTGACTTTTAAAATTTCCATAGTACCTATCCTCCTTGTACTGCAATGATGTGATTGAGATTTTTGTAAATCTCTTATATTTTAGCATATATTTTTGTAAAAATCAAACGAAAAGTTTA
>CAZOAS010000004.1:0-5652 GCA_964577745.1 uncultured Fervidobacterium sp. | reverse complement strand
ACTGTTCAAGTAACATAAAGTTAAACAATAGTAACAAAAAATTATTTTACAAACCAAATCATAGTGGTAAAATAGTGAATGCGTTATTGTATCAACAAAAAGGTACATAAAACGCGTTGCAAACGGTTTAGAGATACCCGCACGTCTCTAAACCTACGTGTTTTAGTACCTGTAAAATCATAGGAGGTGAAGGTTGTGTACGCTATCGTAGAAAACGGTGGAAAGCAGTACAAGGTAGAAGTCGGAGGGCTCTTGCACACAGAAAAACTCAACGGTGTTGCACAGGGTGACACAGTAACGCTCGATAAGGTTGTTATGGTAAAAACGGATGATGGAAAAGTACTTGTTGGAAAACCATATCTCACAAATGTTGTTGTCACCGGTACCGTTGTAGAACACGCAAGAGCAAGAAAAGTGCTCGTTGGACAGTTTATTCCAAGAAAAGGACACAAGACTATAAAAGGTCACAGACAATGGTACACCACCGTAAAGATCGAAAAGATTGAAGTAAAATAGGTTACACATGATTAGATGCAAGTTTATTTCATCAAGTGGCTTCTTTAAATTGTTTGAAATCACAGGTCATGCACAATACGATAAAAAAGGCAAAGATATAGTATGTGCAGCGGTAAGTACAGTAGCACAACATACAGCAAGAGCATTAGAAAAAGAAGGCTCGCAGATAACAGTTAAAGATGGGTATTTGAGAGTCTGGAACATACCAAATCAAGAAATAGCTCAACGATTCGTACTAGAACTTATCGAAACTTTGAAAGATTTAGCTGAGCAATTTCCAACGTATATCAACGTGGAGGTGAGTGATGATGCGCATTAATATACAACTTTTCGCAAAAGCAAGTGGCGCAGGTAGAAATGGAAGAGATAGTAATCCAAAATACTTAGGTGTTAAACGTTTTGATGGAGAAAAAGTTATCGCAGGTAATATAATCGTCAGACAAAGAGGTACAAAATTCTGGCCCGGACAAAACGTAGGGATGGGTAGAGATTACACATTGTTTGCATTAAAAGATGGAGTTGTTAAATTTGTAACAAAGAACAACAGAAAATACGTTGTGGTTGTCGAAGAGTAAGCAGAAGTTAATAAGACTCTTTATAGACTCTTCGGGGGAGATCTTAAATTTATGAAAAAATCAACCACAAGAATCGCAACAATAGGTATAATGTCAGCTTTAGCAACCGGATTGATGTTCTTAGAATTTCCAATATTTCCAGCTGTTGGGTTTTTAAAATACGATCCAAGCGATATACTTCCGATTCTGGCAGGTTTTATTTTCGGTCCTATTGATAGTGTATTGATATTAGCGATAAAGAATTTGATGTTCTACCTTTTGAAATCTGGAGATATCGTTGGAATTTTGATGAATTTTGCTGCCGGAATTTCGTATCTTTTACCTGTTGTTTTGATATACAGATGGAGGAAAAATAGGGTCTTTGAAATAATTGGCTACGTTATAGGTGTTATTGTTGTTACAGGTGTAATGACACTATTAAATATGGTTGTTGTTCCAGCATATTGGAAAATTCCATTCGAAGAAACATTAAAATTTCTTCCATGGATAGCTGGCTTTAACGCAATTAAATTTTCTATAGACTCGGTTGTAAACGCACTGCTTAGAGAACGTGTGGAAAAGATTTTTGAATGATAAATAATAAAAATTGCAAGAATTGTTGAAGGGAGGAAAGAAAAATGGCAAGGCCATTTCCTGTTCAAAAAACATCGTTTCCAAAAGTAGAGAGAAAATGGTACCTTGTGGATGCAGCTGATAAACCACTTGGTCGTTTAGCTACAAGAATTGCCCTTTTATTACAAGGTAAAAATGAACCAACATGGTCACCGCACCTTGATAACGGTAATTTTGTTATTGTAGTCAACGCTGATAAAGTGAAATTAACAGGTAAAAAATTAAATCAAAAAGTTTACTATCACCATTCAGGTTATCCTGGTGGTTTGAAATCTCAGACGGCAAGACAAATGATGGAAAAATATCCAGAGAGAGTTATCGAATTAGCAGTTAAGAGAATGCTTCCAAAAACAGTGCTTGGAAAACACCAATTCAAAAGACTAAAAGTATACACTGGAGAAAATCACCCACACGCTGCTCAAAAACCTGAAAAGGTTGAGCTTCTCTAAGGTTAAGAGGGGAGGGAAATAAATGGCAGATATTTACATGGGAACAGGAAGAAGGAAAACATCAACCGCTCGTGTTTACCTCAAACCAGGTTCTGGTAAGATATTAATCAACGGTAAACAATACAATGAATTCAATGAATATTTCGAAAATAAAGTTTGGACACTTCACGCAATTGAACCACTTAAAGTAACAGGTCTTGAAGGCACGTTTGACATTCTCATCAGAGTTAACGGTGGTGGAAAGAACGGTCAAGCGGGAGCTGTCAGACTCGGTTTGGCAAGAGCGCTCGTAAGCTACAATCCTGATTTGAGAAAAACATTGAGAGACAAAGGATTCCTCACAAGAGACCCAAGAATGGTCGAAAGAAAGAAATACGGTCTTAAGAAAGCAAGAAGAGCTCCTCAATTCTCCAAACGTTAATTTGCTACCCTACAATGTCCCAACCTTGTGCATTATTCGGTGGCAGATGGGAACTTACCATCTGCTGCCTTTAATTTTAAAATATAGAGATGGTTCGGTATGATAAGCAGGGATATCATCGAGAAGATAAGGGAAAAGAATGATATTGTTGAAGTTATCTCTGAGTATGTAAGTCTTCAAAAGGTTGGTGCTAATTACAGAGGATTGTGTCCATTCCATTTGGAAACGTCTCCATCTTTTTACGTTAGTCCTTCCAAAAATATGTACCATTGCTTTGGGTGTGGTGCGTCTGGAGATGTCATCAAATTTGTACAAGAAATCGAGAATATATCCTACACCGAGGCGATTAAGAAGCTTGGTGAGAGGGTGGGAATAGATGTTACTTTTGGTGAAGAAGACGAGAAAAGAAAATTATACTATACGTTTTACAAGCAGTTGCATCAGGAGTACATAGCCGCTTTAAGAAATTCCCAAAATATATTGGAATACTTGTACAAACGCGGGTTTTCCGAAAGGGAGATATCTTTATACGAATTTGGTTTCTCACCAGCAAATTCACAATTTCCCCAAAAGATAGCACAAAAATTAAACATTTCTAAAGAAGAACTTCAAAACTTTGGCTTTTTAAATAGCGACCCATTTTCTGGAAGGATAATCATTCCAATAAAAGATGACTATGGAAGGGTAATAGCGTTTGGTGGTAGATTAGTAGGTGAAGGTGTACCAAAGTATCTAAATTCGCAAGACACTCTTGTTTTCAAAAAATCTTGGGCACTGTTTATGTTCGACCAAGCTCGCGAATACATAAAAAATGTTGACTATGTTATCATATGTGAAGGTTATTTTGACGCCCTTGCATTCCACAGAGCGGGAATAAAGAACACAGTTGCAACACTTGGTACTGCCTTGACAAAATCTCATGTTTACAAGTTAAAAAAATACACTAAGAATATCCTACTGGCATTTGATAGTGATAATGCTGGAATAAAAGCAACGCTTAAGAGTATAGAAATGCTAATCTTAGAAGGATTCAATATAGCGATAGCGAAGTTCAAAGATGGTAAAGATGCCGATGAAATTTATCAAAAGTATGGCTCAGAGAAGTTATTAAAATCCCTCGAAGAAGCGATTGGTCCAGAAACGTTCGTCGTCGAGAATTTAGCTAAAGACTACGATTTGAAAAACCCAAATGGTATGAATACATTTTTACAAAGCATTTCGAGTTGGACAAAGATCTTTTCTTTTAATCCCGTTTCAATTGAAAAATTCTACGATGTAACCTCAGAAGTTACCAATATAGATAAGAAAGATTTAATTGAAAAGTTAAACGCTTCTGAAAAATTGAAGATTGAAGGAAAAAATCCTTACAACACAAAATCGTCTCTTAGCGATGGTAAGAAGATTAGAATAGCCAGTACGGAAGATTATTTAATCTACATTTACTATAACTATCCGGATATATTCAAAACTCTATCTTTTAACCCAGACATTCTCGAAGGTAAAGCGAGAGAATTCTTTCTCATCGCAAAAGATTTGAACGTTTTACCTGAACAATTGTCTAAAGATATGGCGCAATTTGTCAAAGAATCTATTGAAAAGATAGATATGGAGGTAGATGATAAGGTCCTTGACTATATTAAGAAAGACTTAGAAGTTAGAACGCTTGAAAGACGCATCAGTGAAATCGATGAACTGATAAAAAAGTCAAAATCGGAAGATGAAAAAAAGATTCTCTTAAAAGCACGAATAGAGCTCATAAAACAAAAGCAAAAAATAAGAAGATCCTCAATATAAAAGAGGAGGTGTTTTTTTGTGTCTAAAACTGCTTTGAAGGAAAATACGGAACTTCAGAAAAAACTCGAAAAACTCGTTGAACTGGGAAAGAGGAAAGGCTATATCACGTACGACGATATTGACAGAACCTTCCCGCCTGGTGATGTTGACTCACTCGATAGCAATTTTCTCGATATCGTATACGAAACACTCGAGAAAAATAAAATAGAAATTAGAGATACAACAGATTTGATGAGTATCGAAGAAGAAGTTAAAGCTTACTTGTCAGATAGTCCAGAGATATTCGATAGCACAGAACCAAAAGATTTGATAAAAATGTACCTTAGGGACATAGGAAAGATAAGGCTTCTAACACCATCGGAAGAGCGAAGACTCGCTCAGCGTGCTCAAAATGGTGAAAAGGGCGCCAAAGAAGAACTTATAATATCAAACTTGAGGCTTGTTGTTAGTATGGCGAAAAGATACCTTGGTAAAGGTCTTTCATTCTTGGATCTTATTCAGGAAGGAAGCCTCGGACTTATAAAAGCTGTTGAGAAATTCGACTGGTCGAAAGGATACAAATTCTCAACGTACGCTACATGGTGGATTAGACAAGCCATCACAAGAGCTATTGCAGACCAAGCAAGAACGATAAGGGTACCTGTGCATATGGTGGAAACGATAAATAAGATACAGAAAATAAAAAGAGAATACGTCCAAGAACACGGCGAAGAACCTTCCGTTGAATATATAGCAGAACAAGTTGGAAAACCTGTTGATAAAATCGAAGAGATTTTGCAAGCTGCTCCGGAAACGCTTTCGCTTGAAACACCAGTTGGTGAAGAAGATGACTCTTCGATGGGTGATTTCGTAGCCGATGAAAGCATCGGTTCTCCTAAAAAAGAAGCAATAAGAATGCTGATGAAAGAAGAAATCGATAAGTTACTTGAAACGTTGAACGATAGAGAAAAAATGGTACTCAAGATGCGCTACGGTATACTCGATGGTAAACCAAAGACGCTTGAAGAAGTAGGTCAGTATTTCGGTGTTACGCGGGAACGTATAAGACAAATTGAAGTTAAGGCATTAAGAAAACTCAGACATCCATCAAGAAGCCGTTATCTTAGGTTATTGCAAAAACTCACGGAAGAAGATTAAATTCACTGAATTTTGAGAGAGATGAGAAGATGGTATTGAAAATCGCATTTAGAAACTTTTCAAAACATTGGAAAATAGGTCTTTTAGCGATACTCGGGACATTTGTGGCCACCATGCTTCTCGTTGGTGGCCTTTCTTTAAATGATTC
>CAZOAS010000003.1:0-30555 GCA_964577745.1 uncultured Fervidobacterium sp. | reverse complement strand
TTCATCTTTGAATTCTTTCATTTCGTCTTTAAATGCTTTCATTTCATCTTTGAATTCTTTCATTTCGTCTTTGAATATTTTCATTTCGTCTTTGAATACTTTCATTTCGTCTTTGAATGCTTTCATTTCGTCTTTGAATACTTTCATTTCGTCTTTGAATGCTTTCATTTCGTCCTTAAATTCTTTCATTTCTTGTTTTAAATCTTGAATTTCAATTTGGGTTTGCTGTTGAATGTAAAGAACTCTTTTAATGGCTTCTTCCAAGGTGGATACTCTTTCTTGAATGGCACGCATTATCATGCCTCCCTTGCATGTTTTGTAAAGTTTTACGCAAGTGGATTGTATTTTGTGATTATCTCGTTTGTTCTTTCTTCTCTTATCTGGTCAACTTTTTGCCATATTTCGTTTATTGCTGTTTTCAGAAGGTCCTTGAACATGTCTTGGTCTTCAAGGATATCTGGTTCGTAAACGATGTCTTTTATCTGTCTGTCACATGTTGCGATGATTTTTAGTGCACCGCCAACTTCGACTTCGACTTCTTCTGTTGCAAGTGTTGTTTCAAGGTTTTTGAGTTCTTCTTCCATCTTTGCTTGGAGTCTTTGAAGTTCAGCAAAGTTCTTTGGTAAGCTTGGACCTCCACCACCACCGCCAAGGTTCTTTCCACCAAAACTTTTGAGTTTTTTCATTCTCGTCTCCTCCTTAATTTTTTTGTTGTTTTTTTATTTTACCATCTTTTGTGTAAATCTCAATTCTTATCTATCAGGATTTTCGAATATACCAAAATTATCCGTTTGAATAGATTTGATTTTGGTACCGTTGTTAGTCTTTTCTTCATAAATCAAAAGCACCTCCGCACCGTATTTTGGAAAGACTGTTCTTGTAAAGAGCCAGTTTTCTTTACCAAGTACAAATGCGGCTGTTGAGAATGCATCGGCTGTTACAGGGTCTTCCGATATTATCGTAGCACTTATAGCCCCTCTTGCCGGGTATCCTGTTTTTGGATTTATTATGTGATGGTAACGTACGTCATCGACGATGAAAAATCTTTCGTAGTCTCCGCTTGTAGCTATTGACCCTGATTTCATGTATACCAATTTTACGTTTTGCCCCGGTTGTCCACGTGGGTCTCTGACACCAATAACCCAGTTTGTCTTGCCATATTTGGGTCCAAGAATCATTATCTGTCCACCTGTTTCGATAAAGCCATGGCAATTTTTATCGTATTCTTTAGCTATTTGATATGCTCTTTTAAGAGCGTATCCTTTCAACATTCCACCAAGGTCAATCCATGCACCTTCAGTTTTAATTTTCTTTTTTATGTAATCTATAGATATTTTTTGGTAACCAGAATTCGCCGCAGCTTCAGTTATCTCCGTAGCTGTGGGTACTCTGAATTGTTCTGTAGCACTTTTTTCGGTGAATTTACTAAATCCCCATAAGTCAACGATTCTTCCAAGCGCTGGATCGAACGCACCTTCCGTTTGACGCACAAGTTTCAGCGATAAATCGATGAGTGATAGTGTTTCATCATCAACTTCTACCCAGTCAGTTGAATGGTTTATTTTGTACAGTACACTATCTGGTGAATAAGCATCGTATTTGCTTTCCAGTCTCTTCATTTCTGTAAATATCGCTTTAGATATTGTCGAAGGATTAACCTTTGAGGCGATTCTAATTCTGACGTACGTACCGAAAATATAGTCTTCAAAATCTTTATACTGACCCGTCTTACCGGAAATGAAGATAAGGTAAATCCCACCGATTACGAGGAACATTATTATAACGGTCGTTACAACTATTCGGTTGAGTAACATTATTTCTTTAGGATCCGGTTGCTGCACACTTTACACCGCCCTTCATCGTCAAGATTTGTGATTTTTATGTTGTAACCTTTTCTTATTATAACAACATTTCCACAATTTGGACAGTAGGTGCTTTCGTATTTTTCGTCCCAAACGTTCCCAAGGTAAACGTAATTAAGGTATTTTTTGGCTAATTCGTATAACTGAACTAATTTATCGATACTTGTAGGTGGTAGTGAGTATTTGTAGGCTGGGTGGTATCTTGAAAGATGGAGCGGTATATCTTTCGATATGCCAGAAAGCACTTTAAACTCTTCTTCAAGTTCGTTTGTGCTGTCGTTTTCTTGTGGGATTACAAGTGTTGTAACTTCGACATGTATGTTGGTTTCCACGCAGTATTTGATTGTTTTGAGTACATTTTCGTAGTCTCCGCCACAAACTTTTCGGTAAAATTCGTTGTTATAAGCTTTGAGATCGATATTCATCGCATCGATGAATTTTCCGAGTTCTTTGAGAGGTTCTTCGTTGATATAGCCGTTTGTGACAAGTACGTTTTTTAAGCCTTTAGATTTGGCAAGTTTGGAGCTTTCGTAAACAAATTCATACCATACTATCGGTTCACTGTAGGTGTAAGCAATTCCAATATTTCCTTCGTGTGTGTAACTAAGTGCAATTTCTACCAATTCTTCCGATGTTATCGTTTTTACGTAATAAGGTCTTTGTTGGGATATTTCCCAGTTTTGACAGAATGCACATTTGAAGTTGCATCCCCAAGTACCAACCGAGATGATTGAACTGCCGGGATAGAAGTGATAAAGTGGCTTTTTTTCTATAGGGTCAAGTGCAATCGATGTGATTTCACCGTAATTTAAAGAGTACAACACACCTCCTGTGTTTTTCCTTGCTTTACATACACCTGTTTTATGTTCATGTATAACGCAATTGTGAGGACACAAGTTGCATTGAACGGATTTATCTTGCCCGTTTAAAACTTTCCAAAACATGGCTTCATGTTTGGCACTCATCAAACCACCTTCTATTTTTTAATTAATGTTTGAAAATTATTTTGGATTGGTCTCGCATTTTGTATTGACCTTCCGTCAGGTAATATTATTTCCTCGGCATTGGTGTTGTTTGATGTCTTTGAGATTTCCGATTTTGTGGGCATGTGTTTTAAATTATAGGATACGTTAAAATGCCCGACTTCGAATTTGTCTGGATATATGAGTGTGTAATCACCATCGGGTACGTGTAATTTGAATACGCTCTTACCATCTGTTCCGTACCCTGCTTTTACGGATATATGTACTGCGTATGGTAAGTCCAAACAATATGCAAGAGAGTAAGGTGCCAGTTTGTTTTGTACCTTTGTTGGCAATGACAGTGCAACACCGAGAATTTCGTATTCCATATTCGTTCGTTCCCAGTCGTCTTCAACCTTAGTATCGTCTAACTTAACAACTTTTCCAAATAATTTACCACCAATTTTAGCAACTTCTGGATTAAAGCCTGTTCTTAAATTCCTTAGTTTTTGTATCGCTTTTCTTCGACTTTCAAATATATCATCGAATGTACCAACTTTTAAGAGTGCTTCTACTGTGGAAAGTGTTAAGCCTGAGTTTTCAACAAAATCTTCAAAGTTTTTGAAAATTTTGTTTTGCAATTCAATCGATTTTTCGTAGGATATTCCCGGGAGTACGTAAAGTGGTAACGTATATACTTTTTCACTTTGTTTTTTCGATAAGGCGTTTATTTTTGGTGGTAAAACGGTGTAACCGAGCGCTTGGAGATTGTAAATTGCATCACTTAGGATTGATGTATCGTGTTTGAGATAGATATCGTAAAAAAGTGTCGGGTAGTTGATTTTGAAGTATGACATGTAGTACGTTAAGTGAGCGTAAGCAACTGCATGTGATTTGTTGAATGCATATTCACCAAATGCGATTATACTTTTCGTAAGTTCTTCGCCGATTTTACCAAATTTCTCAACAAGTGCACTCTTAATTCTCTCAAAGAGTTCACTTGAATTTGATGTATCCTTCTTAGCAATGGCTTTTCTGAGCGTATCTGCCTGTGTGCTCGTGAAACCTGCAAGCTCCATAGCAATTAACATAACTTGTTCTTGGTAAATTGGAAGTCCGTACGTTTCTTCGAGAATTGGGATTTCGTATTTTTTCTTACCTTGGAGTTTCAAATTACGTATCTCATTGGTGATTCCAGAACGCAACGGACCCGGTCTGTTGAGAGATATAGCTATTGCAAGTTCTTTGATATTCGATGGTTTAACGTCTCTTACAACGACTTTACCTATGGGACTTTCAAGTTGGAAAATATTGTCTGTAAACCCCACAGATATGTATCTGTAAGTTTTCTTTTCTTTTTCCGGATCTTGGTCTGTTGAAACGCTATTTTTTAATTCTTTGTAAATACTGAGTGTTTTCAAACCGAGTATATCGAACTTGATATAACCAAGCGATTGTAAATCTTCCATATCCCATTCAAGTGTATCTGTCTGTGGTACGATGGGTACGTGAATTGGGTTTGTCGATATTACCACACCTGCTGCATGTGTCGAGCGTTGCAATGGTATTTTCTCAAGTGTAGTTTTAATATCCAAGGGTAACGTTTCTAAGAATTTTTTCGGAATAGATGAGAATGTACTTATGTTGTAAATATAGCCAAATTCATTTTTCAATAAGCTTATGAGATGTTGTCTATGTACATCTTCAACATCCAAGTCTATATCGGGATAATCTTTTCGACCTTCGTTAAGGAATCGTTCGAAGAGTAGATTGTATTCTATAGGATTAATCTTCGTTATACCAAGTCTATATGCAACTAAGCTCCCAACCGCACTGCCTCTTCCCAGACCTATTTCTATATCGTTTTCTTTAGCAATTTCAACTATCCGTTTTATCGTGAAGAAATAATCTTCGAAATTGAATGCTTTAATCAATCTTATCTCTTTTTGTAATCTTTCAGGATACTCTTGTTCTTTTACAAGCAAGTCATCTAAAAAATCGTAATTTGATTCGGGTAGTTTTTGGTCAGCTGACAAATTGTACTGTGGTACAGGAAGCGACAATTCTAATATGGATTCTTTTGGATCCCGGTAAAACCGTTTATTTTCAGGTATACCTAGGTAATCGCAAAATGTATCGTACGCTTCTTTTTGATTAGGTAGATAATAAATTGGTTGCACTTTAAAGTATGTGAATTTTTGTTTTAAGTGGTTTTCGTTGATTTTTCCAGAGTTATATATATCAAAAAAAGTATATAATTCGTCTGTATTTGTGAATACGAATGTAAGGTCGGTTATTCTGTAACCGATGTAGGCATTAATTGAGTTTTTAAACTGTTTTGCACATGCTAAGAATTTAACGACTCCGTGTAATGTGGAATCGGAAAGTACAACATTGTATATATTGTTCTCAGAAGCCCATGAGAACAATTCGTTAAAATTGATTACTGAACCTTCAAAAGAATACGGTGAAGTGAAAAACAAAACTTTCTTTTTCATCCCTTGCAACGTTTTATCTCCTCCCATAGTTGCGGGAGTTTCTCGTTTCTGAAAACCCCGTAACCCATAACGAGGATATCAACACCTATTTCAATAAGAGATACAGCATTTTCATTTCCCACACCACCGTCAACCGCTATCTTAAATGAGTAATTGTTTGCTTTTCTTATCGAAGCTAATTTCTTAATCTTTTCTATCATCGTTAGGATGAATTTTTGACCTGAAAATCCGGGGTTGACAGTCATAACGAGTACTCCATCAACGTAGGGAAGTATTTCTTCTAAGGTATGAAGTGATGTGGCTGGGTTTATCGCGACAAATGCCTCCGCACCAAGTGATTTAATGTGTTGGATACTTCGGTGCAAATGAAAGCATGTTTCTTGATGTATCGTTACCCTTGTTGCTCCCTTTTCGATAAAAGCTTTGATATGAGCATCTGGGTTGGTTACCATTAAGTGTGCGTCTATTGGAAGATTTGTGAAATTTCTCAGTGTCTCTATCATTGGATATCCAAATGTAAGGTTTGGTACAAAGTGACCATCCATCACATCAAGATGTATCTCATCGATGTACTTTTCAACCCTTTTCACTTCCTCTTTGAGATTTCCAATATCGGCTGCCAAAATCGATGCTGATACTATACTCATGTCAATCCTCCTCACATGTGATTTAAATCGTTATCCGATATCTAAATCAATTCTGAACGTATGTGATACAGTAGAGAAAAGTTTTTCACTTATATTTTAACAGAATTTTTGAATTTTCTGGTATAATTATACTCGTAAAAATATCAAATTCAATTCTTTCTTAGAGGTGAGGATGTGAATTTAAAGAGGATAATAGTTCCAAAAGACGTTGCGATGGTTGAGATTCTTGGTCAATACGATAACAAGGCTAGATATTTGAGAAGGAGATTCAACGTTGATATCTCTGTTATCGATGATGAGATAAGGATTAAAGGAGAAGATGAAAGGTCAGTAAGTATAGTGGAAAAGATATTGAGAGAGATAGTTAATATAACAAGGGAAGGGCACCTTCTGGATTGGACGGAGTTTGAATACATTGTTGAAGAAAACGAAAAGATAGAAAATCCTCAGGAAGTCTATAAGAAATCTGTTGGAAAAGTTAAGGCAAAGACTGAAGGTCAAAAGAAGTATCTTGATGCAATTGAGAAGAACGATATAGTGTTTGCAATTGGTCCTGCAGGAACTGGTAAGACATATTTGGCTTCTGCAGTTGCTGTGGATTATTTGAAATCTGGTAAAGTCCAGAGGATAGTCTTAACACGCCCTGCAGTTGAAGCAGGTGAAAAACTTGGATTCCTCCCCGGTGATTTGACCGAAAAGGTTGACCCGTACTTGCGCCCGCTTTACGATGCGTTAATCGATATGATAGGAATAGAGAAGTTTATATCTCTAAGAGAAAAGAACATCATTGAAATTGCGCCTCTTGCATACATGCGAGGTAGAACTCTTAATAATGCATTTATAATACTTGACGAAGCTCAAAACACAACGTATGAGCAGATGAAGATGTTCTTGACGCGTATGGGATTTGGGTCAAAAGTTATAGTCACTGGTGATATAACACAGATAGATATAGAGGAACGTTCTGGACTAGTTATAGCTCAAGAGATTTTGAAAGATATCGATGGTATAGCTTTTGTTTACTTGACTGACGCTGATGTTGTTAGACATCCTCTTGTAAAGAAAATTATCCGTGCGTACGATAATTTTGAAAAGATACAAAGAGAGGAAAAGTCTGAGAAAAGGAGATAAGTATGAATATAAAACATGTGGAATCAGACATGTTAAAAAATGAAGCGTTTATATACGATGGCATTATATTAGCGCTTATTATTAGCGTTGCTAATAATATCTACGAACTAAGCCTTCTCGGACTTTTAAACGAATTTATCTTGATATTAGTTATCTGGTATGGAATAGTTGAACATTTTATTAGAAACTCAAACACGATAAGCATTGATCCAAGGTACAGAATGCTTTTTTATGGTATATTCTTGATTGGAAGTATCTTAAATACAGTTATCTATAAATTTTACGGAATCACGTTCATACCTATAATAGCCGTGCCAATGCTTATAACTCTTTTGATAGACTATGAATTCGGTGCAAGTGCAGGATTAATACTCTCACTTTCAACTGCTTTCCACCACAGAGATTTCTTCATGTTTCTTCACTTCTTTCCACAGGTCTTCATAGCAACGTACATTCTAAAAAACACAAAAAACAGAATCCAAGTAACTAAGGCAGGATTCATATCAGGTATCACAAGCATAATAATGATTTTGCTCCAAGAGCCAGTTCGACATTTTTATTTTTCACTTAGAGATTATGTTATAGTCTTTCTTAACCCTGTTATTTCTTCCATTGTCGTTCTTGGCATTTTACCGTATATCGAAGTTTCAACGAGGATATATTCAAATATAGGGCTTTCTGAAATTTCAACGATAAACCATCCTCTTTTGAAGCTTCTTTCAATACATGCACCTGGTACTTATTACCATAGTATAAGGGTAGCTGAACTTGTTGAAAGAGCAGCTGAGAGTATAGGCGCTAATGCCGTGCTTGCAAGGGCATGTGCATATTACCATGACGTGGGTAAGCTAAGAAATCCGGAGTACTTCATCGAAAATCTGAAAAATGTCGAAGATAATCCACATAACAGTTTGACGCCTGAAGTCAGTTCAAAGATAATAATGAAGCACGTTAGTGATGGAATTGAAATAGTGAAAAAATACAGACTTCCCATACAAATAGAGATGGCGATACCACAACACCACGGTACGAGATTACAAAGGTATTTCTATATGAAAGCACTTGAACTGGATTCGAATGTTTCAGTAGAAAATTATAAATATACCGGTCCAAAACCGAAAACTAAAGAACTTGCTATATTAATGCTTGCTGATGTGGTTGAAGCCACTTCGAAATCACTTAAAAATCCAACGATTGAAAGAATTAAGTCTGTAGTCGATAAGACTGTTTTGGAATTATTTGAGGAAGGTCAGTTAGATGAAGCTGGTTTAACGATAAGCGAGCTGAAGGCTATAATCGATAGTTTCGTTGTTGTCTTTGAAGGGCTTGCAAATCAAAGAATCGAATATCCAACTATAAACGAAGAGATAGAGACAACAGGATGAGGTGAAAAGATGATAGAATTTTGCGATTTCCCAGAAAGTGTTGAAGGATTTTTGAAAAAGGTTAAGGAAGATCTTGAGAAAATTGCTTCTAATGAAATCGGAGATGTCGATATAGAGTTTGCGTTTGTTGATCCTGATACGATAGCGAAGATGAACACGGAATACAGGAGCAAAGAAGGTCCAACAGATGTACTCACGTTCGTCTACGGATACGATGAAACCGAAGAAGAAATAGAAAATGAAGTTATGAATACCGAAGAACCTTACGCTGAGGGATACCTCTGTGTCGATGTAATAAAAGAAAACAGCGAAAAATTCAACGTTCCATTTGAAAAAGAACTGTTAACGGTCCTTGTGCATTCGATATTGCACATGGCTGGTTACGACCATGAATACAGCACGGAAAATGCTGAAGAGATGTTTAACAAGCAAAATAAATACGTCGAAGAGATTTGGAATTCGTTAGCGATAAGCTAAGAAACAAGCTATCAAGCTATCAGATTTTTTATACTCCACTCAAGAAGTTCTGGATGGAGTCTTTTAGAGAAATTTTCATCGTTTTCTAAATCTGTTGGACTTAGTTCACCATTTATCAACCTTCTGATTTTATCAATGTATTCTCTCATCTTTTCAACAGATTTGTAATCACCAGATTCTCCATGCCCCGGTATAACATGTTTTACTTGTGGGATTTTTCCGAGGGTTTTCAACCATGATGTAAGTTGACTATCTTCGACGATTTCCGGGTGTATTGTGTTTATCACCGTATCGCCTGCAATCACAGTATTTTCTTCGGGTAAGTAGACAAAAGAAGAATCAGGTGTATGACCAGGTCCGTGTATGAATTGTAATCTTATACCGTCTTCGTATTCAAAAACATCATCGAAAAGTACATCAGGGAACTTAGGTGTGAAATAATCAATGCCAAGTATACTAAAGTAAGATCTATCGAATTGTTCCATTTTCTCACGAGTTAATGAATGCGCAACAATTGGGCAATCAAACACGACGTTACCGAACGTGTGATCAGGATGATAATGAGTGTTTAAGACCATAGAAATTGGTTTTGATGTTAATTCTTTTACGAACTTAGCTATACTCTTTGCCTTTTCAGGGAAAAGAGAAGTATCGACAAGTATAACACCTTTCTTGCCTATTATAATAATGTTATTTGCAGCTTCTTCGTGTTCGATCACATAAATGTTTTCAGTTATTTTTCGAACCATTAAATTTTCACGCTCCCAACTGGTCAATGTTCAATTTAAATATTCTTTAAAGGGGACTGGTATTCCTTGAAAGTGTTACTCATTGGATATTACGGATACGGTAACTTTGGCGATGAATTGATGCGTGAAGCTATCGAAGATTTTTTCAAAAAATTTCATGTTGAGTACAAAATTGCTTTGCCAACAAGAGTTAGCAAGGACACTATTTCACGGTTTAATATCTTTGAATTAATTGATGCCATTTACGATAGTGATATTGTAATATATGGTGGTGGTGGGTTACTTCAAGATATAACAAGCACAAAGAGTTTTCTTTACTACTCTTCCATAATATGGCTTAGCTTAATGTTTCAAAAACCTGTTATTTTGTTTGGGAACAGCCTTGGACCCGTAAAGAAGTTAACTGATAGATTTATTTTGAAGAGTATCCTGAAAAACAAAAATGTTTTCCTATTTGCACGTGATTTGGTTTCGTATAGATATGGTAAATGGCTAAACAGCAACACTGTTCTTTCCTCTGATCCGTCAGTTAGACATTTGAAAAAATTTCAGGCACAAAAATCGGACATTTACGATTTGCTTATCGTTCCAAGAAAAAATTCAAACATTGAAAAGTATGATATACTTAAGAAATACTTTCAGAGAATAATAGTATGTCCCGCTCAAAAGACGGATATTCAAATTGCAAGAACCATAGCTAATAGATTGGGATGTGATCTATTTGAAAATGTTGATAATACGGAAGAACTTCTTTCATTAATATTATCGTCAAATTTTGTTATTTCTGAACGTTTTCATCCATTACTCGTTGCAGCATATTTTGGTATACCATTTATCTCCCTTGAAGGAGTTAAGACTATCAGGTTTTTTGCAAAGTATACTGATAGAAGGGAATTTTTTGTAAAAGATACGGTCGACGTTTTCAAAAGGATTGAGATTGTAAAATCTAATCCGTTAAATCTTAAAGATGCGATGGATGAGGAAGCAGAGAAGAGTTTTAAGGAACTTTATCGATTGATGATTAAGCTTTCTTCGAGAATGAGATGAAAGATGGAACAAAAAATAAAAAAAGCGCTCCTTTCTTGGAGCGCTTTTTTATTTTGGTTATTTCACACTTGCTTTTTTCTTAACTTCTTTACATAATTCTGCTTTACAAGATTTTTGTTCTATGTGTTCTATGAATTCTTCTTTGAAATTGTTGATAAGTGAAAGCAACGGTACGTTGATGCTCTGACCAAGCCCACAGAACGAAGCATCGGCGCTAACGTTTGCGATTTCTTCCAAATAGTTCAAATCTTCAATATCTGCTTCGTATCTTGTCATTTTTTCGAGAATATCGCAAGCAAGTCTTGTGCCTTCTCTACACGGTGTACATTTTCCACACGATTCGTGTCTGAAGAATTCCATTGTATTTAGTGCGATGTCAACAACGCAATGTGAATCATCGATGGCAAGAATAACACCAGACCCAAGGCTGACACCGTAGTTTTTCATTGAATCGTAATCAAGCGGTGTGTCAAGTTTATCTGGTCCTATGAACGTTCCTGCAAGACCTCCTGTTTGTACCATTTTCAGTTCTCTACTGCCCTTGATTCCTCCACCAAATCCGTAAAGTACTTCTCTTACTGTAACTCCCATTGGAAGTTCAACCATACCACGTTTGTTGGCATCACCGGCAAGGCAGAATACTTTCGTACCTGGTGAGTTCGGAGTTCCGAATTGTTTGAACCATTGTGCTCCGTTGAGTATTATCTGTGGTACGTTTGCGAGTGTTTCAACGTTGTTTATTACCGTTGGCTTACCGAAAAGTCCAGATTGCGGTGGATACGGTGGTTTCAATCTTGGTCTTCCAGATTTACCTTCGATTGATTCAAGCAACGCCGTTTCTTCTCCACACACGTAAGCTCCCGCACCAAGTCTCACTGTCAAATCGAAGCTAAATCCACTACCAAGTATATCTTGACCAAGGAAGCCATACTCATATGCATCGTTTATAGCTTTTTTCAGATTTTCAACGGAATTGTAATACTCTCCTCTGATGTAAATATATCCTTTCGTCGCACCAACGGCGTATCCTGCTATTATCATTGCTTCGATTACTGAATGTGGGTCACCTTCCATTATTAATCTATCTTTGAAAGTACCTGGTTCACCTTCGTCTGCATTACAGACGATGTATTTTTGATCAGCTTTCGTCTTAGCTGTGAATTCCCATTTTAGACCTGTTGGGAACCCTGCGCCACCACGTCCTCTTAAACCACTGTCTTTTATTTCTTTTATAACTTCTTCCGGTGTCATCTTTAATGCTTTGCTAAGTGCAAAGTATCCATCTCTTGCTATGTATTCGTCTATGTTTCTTGGATCGATGATACCGATGTTTCTTGTAACAATCCTTACTTCTTTCAGTGCAAATTTCTCAGGTGCTTTAAGTGCACTTTTTTCTATGGTCAAATCCCATACCTGTCTTCCTTTTAGCAAATGTTCTTCGACTATCTTTCTGATTTCTTCTTTATTTTTCACAGAATAGTACACATCATCGGGTAATACATGCAATACAACACCGTTGTAAGAACCAAGTGATACGGTTTCAAGAACAGTTACTATCGAAGAAAGATTGTAATTGTTCACAAGTTCTCTGAGGTAAGTTGAAAATTCTCTCGCACCGAGTAATATGCTGTTACTATCAACTGAAATGAGAACGGTAATTGGTGTCATTTTGCCTCACCACCTTTTAAACTTTCGATAATACCTTCAACTTTTTCAACGGTGAGGTCACCGTAATATTGGTCGTTTATCATGATAACTGGTGAGACTCCGCACAAACCAAGGCATCCAGTTTCTTCAAGTGTGAAGAGTCCATCTTTCGTTGTTTCTCCAAAATCAACTCCGAGTTTTTGTTTCAAAAATTGTACGATTTCTCTTCCACCTGGAACATGGCACGGGAGACTTGTGCATACTCTTATTATGTATTTTCCCCTTGGCTTTGTTGAGAACATTGTATAAAATGTGAGCACTTCGTATACTTTTGATGGTGGAACATTCAATTCTTCGGCGATCATCTCACCAACTTCCGGTGGTATGTAATGACTTTGATAGTGATCTTGTACACGGTGTAATAGATAAATGAGAAGATCCTGCTCTTCAAGTTGTTCTTTCTTTATCTCTTCAATGATACCTTTCAACGTTGTGCGATCCACACACCTTCCCTCCCCGTAAATGATTTTAAGCTCGAAAACAAAAATCGCTAAATAATGAAGTAAGAAATTTGGATTCAAAAATCCTTAAAAAAACAGGTGAGCAACCTCATTTTACAAGGTGCTCACCTTTTGTTATTCTTTATTTAGATACCGTCTCTACAACTGGTGTTACTTTACTTATTGCACCAAATCTACATACTTCGATACAGCTACCACATCTTACACATGCATCTTGGTCTATCTCGTGTACTTTTCTTACTTCGCCGTGTATTGCATTCGTTGGACATACTCTTGCACATGCCGTACAGCCGACACACTTTTCAGGATTGATTACGTAGCTTATGAATGCTTTACATTTCTTCGCTGGACAGATGTTATCTTTCACGTGTGCTTCATATTCGTGTCTGTAATATTTCAATGTTGAGAGTACTGGATTTGGTGCTGTCTGTCCAAGACCACAGAGCGACGAATCCTTAATAACTTGGGCAAGTTCCTCGAGTTTTTGTATATCTTCCATCGTACCTTCGCCTTTTGTGATTTTATCGAGTAAGTCGTACATGACTTTTGTTCCTTCACGGCATGGTGTACATTTTCCACATGATTCATCGACTGTGAATTCGAGGAAGAACTTTGCAACGTCAACCATACAGTCATCTTCGTCAAGTACAATCATACCACCTGAACCCATTATTGCACCCAATTTACCAAGTGATTCGTAATCGACTGGTGTATCGAAGTATTCTGCTGGGATAACACCACCACTTGGTCCACCTGTCTGAACAGCTTTTATCTGTTTACCTTGTGGATGACCTCCACCGATTTCGTAAAGAAGTTCTCTCAATGTTATACCCATCGGTACTTCGACAAGACCAGTATTTTTAATTTTACCTGCAAGTGCGAAGACTTTTGTACCTGGTGATTTTTCCGTACCGTATTGTCTAAACCAAGATGCTCCCCTTAATATTATCGGTGGTACTAACGAGAGTGTTTCTACGTTGTTGATTACCGAAGGCTTACTCCAGAGACCTTTTTGAACTGGGAATGGAGGCTTAACCCTTGGTTGACCTCTCTTACCTTCTATTGAGTGCATCAATGCGGTTTCTTCACCACAGACAAATGCACCAGCACCGATTCTGATTTCTATATCAAATGAAAAGTCTGTACCAAGTATATTTTCACCAAGGAAACCGTATTCGTGAGCTGTTTCGATGGCTTTTTGTAATCTTTCAATTGCAAGCGGATATTCCGCCCTGACGTACACGAAACCTTTCTGGGCACCTATAGCGTAACCTGCTATGGTCATCGCTTCGACTATAGAATGTGGATCGCCTTCGAGAACAGACCTATCCATGAATGCTCCTGGGTCACCCTCGTCTGCGTTACATATCATGTATTTAATGTCAGATTTTTGTTGTCTTGCAAGTTCCCACTTAAGACCTGTTGGGAATCCGGCACCTCCACGTCCTCTTAGACCACTGTCTTTGATTTCTTTTATAACTTCCTCTGGAGTCATCGTTGTGAGTGCTTTGTGTAAAGCAAAATACCCATCTCTTGCGATGTACTCGTCTATACTAAGTGGGTCTATTACACCGACATTTCTCAGTGCTATCTTAACTTGGCGTGCAAAGAATGGAATTTCTTCTTGAGCTGGTTTTTCTTTTATAGTTAATTTTTCTTTTGCACCTTCGAATAAAAATTCAGGTACGATACGTCCTTTAAGAATGTGCTCTTCTACTATCTTTTCAGCTGCTTTTGGTGTTAATTTTTGATAGTAAACAGCATCTGGATAAATGATTGCAAGTGGTCCAAGACTACATGCACCCATACAACCTGTTTCAACAACAGAGACGACACTATCGAGTCCATATTCTTTCAACTTTCTTTCGAAAGCCTGCTTTACACTCTCTTCACCTGCTGATATACAGCCACCACCAGCACAGATAAGGATAGTATTTGTAGTCAATGCCACGCTATTCGCCTCCTTAAAAATGTTCACGAAAGTTTTACTTTACACTTAAACGGTTCTTTAAATTATCCAAATTATCCAACTTCGCCTCTTTTGACAACTAAGTCGGATACAACTTTGCCTTCAACTATGTGTGTTTGAACGATTCTTTTTGCATTCTCTGGTGTGACATGTCCGTAAATAACTGGTTCTTGACCTTCAAGAGAAACTTCGATCGTTGGCTCAACTTCACACAATCCCATGCATCCGGATTGAACAACTGCGATATCGTCTATCTTCAGTTCGTTCATATATTCTACAATTGCTTTAAGAGTATCTTTTGCACCTGCTGCTATACCGCAAGTACCCATAGCAACGACGATTTTTCCTCTTTTTCCACTTTCTCTCATCTTTATATTTTGAAGTGCTTGTTCTTTAATTTTCATTAATTCTTCCAAACTTTTAACTTTACTCATTGCGACCCACCCCTCCTGTAAGCTGTTATAATCTTGCTAACCATGTCAGGCGTTACTTTACCATAGAAATCTTTTTCACCAACAAGCACGACTGGTGCCATACTGCAAGCACCAAGACATCTCACTGCATGTACTGAGAAAAGCCCATCCTCGGTGACTTCTTCCGCTTGTACACCGAGCTCTTCGAGGAACCTTTCCATAACTCTATCTGCACCTTTAACGTAACATGCTGTACCAAGGCATACCTTTATCTGGTGTTTCCCTTTTGGTTTTGTCGCAAAGAAGTTATAAAATGTGACAACACCATAAACTTCGGATACGGGAACACCTAACTTTTCGGCTATGTACTCTTGTACTTCCTGTGGTAACCATCCAAAAAGCTCTTGCGCTTTGTGAAGTACACCTATAAGTATTCCCGGTTTGTCCTTAACCTGTTCAATATAAGCATCCAACTCCTCGTAAAGTTCTTTGTGATGTTCACATACGGCCACACACATCCCTCCTTCACACTTCGTGATTATTATAACATACTATAGGAAAATTTCACATACCAAAAAGCACTCTATTTTTGAAGATTACGGTCAAATTCTGAGAATATTCTCAAGTATATCAGTAAATCAATGCATATCCAATTTTTCACAAAGTTAGTGAAAATAAAACTATTATCATACCTATTATCTTAACTATGCTAAGTTTTTCGCCTAAAAGAATTAACGCCAAAATAGTTGCTACAACAGGTTTCAAGAAAAATATCCTACTCGATTGAGCAGTACCAACTTCTTCCATCGCTTTGAAGAAAGTCAAATATGCCACACCGGTTACGATAAGTCCAAGATAAATCATTATCAACCAATTACTCGCTTCAATGTTTGGGATTTTAAATTGCTTGAATGACAAAAGCAAGAGTATGTACACAAAACTTGAGACAAGAGAAGAGTAAGCTGTAACTTTCAGCGCGCCGTATTTTTTTGTATATTTTCGCATGAGTACAGTGTAAAGACCGAAAGTTGAAGCGGCGAGCAAACCATAAAATATACCCAACCAAGAATCACCAGCGATTTTCCCAAAGCTAAATACAAAAAGCCCAACGAAACCTAAGAACATACCTATGTATTTTCTCACATGATATTTTTCTTTCAAAATAAGCCAAGCGAAAAACGAAACAAATATCGGATTACTGGCAACTAAGGTTGCAGCAGTCGATGCGTTTGAATATTTAACAGACAACTGGAGTGAAGTCATAGAAATTACACTGTTTAAAATACCTATAAATGTTACAGGTATGAAATCCTTCTTTTCGACATCTTCCTTTACAAAAAACATCAATACAAGGCCACCGATCAAGAATCTGAAGGCAGTCATGAAAAACGGATCAATTTTCCCCATTAGAGGTTTCGATACAACCTCTATGCTTGAAAAAGCAAGTAAAGTGAATAACAGATAAAGATAAGCTAAAAATCTTCTCTTGGTCATATAAATCATCCTAAATTATAGTGTTTAAATATTTTCTTTTTCACATGCCACGTGCATTTAACATCTGCACCAAATCTAACCATATCACCAGCACCAAAAGAAACCTTTGTACCATCATCGAGAGTTACTTCGACTTCGCCTTCAACCACGTAAAATTGTTCTGGTTCATCGTAATACCAGTCAAAAACACTCTCTTCCTTACTCCATGTGGGCCAACTTTTGGCTTTTTTAATCTCTTCTTCAGTAGGCTTCCATACCTTTACCTTTTCCATGAAATATACCCCCTTGTTGCAAATGTGAAATCTTACAATTTAATTCTACTACATCGCTTTTCTTTCGTTAATCAAGAAAATGTTAAGCTTTGAGAAAAAGTTCACACTTGATATGATGATGTAAATATGCTAAATTATGAAAAATAAGATGTAAAGGAGAGTGTGATGTATGGACGGTAAACTAAGGGTACTTTTAACTGGATTTGAGAAATTCGGTGGTGAGAAAGTAAATCCAAGTGCACTGATCTTAAAAAGGATATCAAAAAAACGCATAGAAAATCGTATTATTGACTTTTTGATATTGCCGGTAAGTTATGAGAAGAGTATTAAAATTTTGGAGGAATACTATTCTAAAAATAAAGTTGATATCGTCATTCATTTGGGGCAAGCAGGTGGGCGAGCAACTATCAATATAGAAAGAGTGGCAGTTAATGTGATGGATTCAATACATCCCGATAACGATGAAAAAATTGTTGAAAATAAGAAGATAATCCCGAACGGAGAAGACGCTTACATGACAAAGTTGAATGTTAAGAAAATTGCTGAAATGCTTAATAAAAAAAAGATACCAGCGAGTGTATCTTATACAGCAGGGCAGTACATATGTAACGAAGTTTACTACTATTCTTTGCATAACTCTTCGGAGAAAAATAACCCAAAGTATGTGCTCTTTATCCATGTACCGTTCTTACCTGAGCAAGTGGCTGATAAATATCCAAAAAATTCGAATATCCCTTCGATGTCTTTACAACTGCAAATTAAGGCTGTAGAGGAGATTTTAAAGAACATTGAGCAATTTTTAACTGAATAGTTTTATCACCGATACTTCATCAAAGTTAAGCGATATACTGATAGGAAGCTTTCTCAGTAAGTAACCAGTTTCAATGTTTTTACATAGGATTACTTTGTAACCATCATGTTCGTTATAGAAAATAGCGTATTCATCAGACAGTGCGTAATTTGAAAACAGCGAAATCAATTCGCTGATTTTTGCTTCGTTGATTTTTCTTAGTCTTATATTTTTGTCGATGTATATGTATCTGTTAGCTTTTCCAAAAGATACGATGGAAAAGTCATCTGGAATTTCTCCGTAAAGTTTTCTCATAGTATATTCTATATAAAACGGTACAGCTTCAGGTAGTATTCCTGATATTTCCTTGTTCAAAAATTCGAAAAGCAAGTTGATAGAGTTTAGATTTGGATACCTTCTTTCAAATTCTGAATAAAGCCCATCTGAATATAGCATGTAAGATACATTATCTTCGATAGCGAAGGTTTCGACATCATCCTGTGTATAAGTATAATCGAACAATCCAATAGGAAAGGTATTTTTCATATTCAGTTGTTGAAAATGATTACCATCGTATGTTATTATCGATGGGTGCCCACAGTTGATGTATTCAACAGTACCGTTTTCCAATATTTTAAAAAATATTCCAGTTATGTAATTATGAGCTAACGACAATTTTATTCCATCGTACAGTTCATTGACAATATCTACTATGGAAGTACTTCTGTTTACTGAAGAACGAACTATGGATTTAACCGCTGAACACAAAAGTGCCGACTGCACACCGTGTCCTGATATGTCTGCTATGTAACCTATGATTTCACCGTCTAAATCTATGTAATCGTATATATCTCCGCCGATAACTTGAGCTGGTAAATAATGAGATGTGAACCAAATATTGTTCTTGACAAGTATACTTGAAGGTAACATTAATTTCTGAAGTTGCGTTGCTAAGCTAAGACTTTCTTTTAATTCAAAGTATAGATTTTCTATGTGTTCTCTGTTTTTCTTTAATTCTATGTGTAATGCAATCTTTGAGATAAGTTCAATATCAACGATTGGTAACTCTATGTAATCTGATATACCTATTTGGTATGCATCGAAAAGTAAACCATATTCCTTTTTTTCAATGGTAAGTATTATCGGAATGCCCTTCAAATTTGTATCAGTTTTTATCTTCTTTATCCAATCGAAGCATTCCGAAATTACATTCGAGTACATGATTATCAATTGTATATTTTCTTGCTTCATAAATTCTTCTAAGTCGCTGCATTCGACTACCTCATAACCAACAAAGTCTAAAAGTTCTGTAATTTCAGTAGTTACGAAAGGTAAACTGGATATTACGGCAATTCTATCCGCCAAGCTACCACCCACTTGTTCAGTTATTTTCGCTTATTATTTCTATTATCTCTTCCCCTCCGAACATACGTTTTATCTCTTCTGAACGCCCTTTCTCATCCAATTCTATTACGTATCCACTATCTCCCTCTCTTCGTAACGCAAAATGTTTATCAGCTTTCAAAGCAATTTGTGGTAAGTGTGTTACAACGATAATTTGGTGTTTTTTTGATAAATTCTCAAGTTTCTCTGCCAATCTTACAGCCGTTACCCCACCAACTCCAGTATCTATTTCGTCGTATACAAGTGTTGGTGTACTTGCTGTTGAAAGTTCGATAGCTAACATTATCCTTGATAGTTCACCACCAGAAGCTATTTTGCGCAGGGGATACAATGGTCCCGTACTAAGTGTACTCCCAACGAGTTCAACATTATCTATGCCATCCAATGAAAGTTCTTTATGCGAAAAAGAAAATTCTATCCTCGTGTTCATATTTAAATCCCGTAGATGCTTTGTAATAGACTCGAGGATAAAATTTGCGGCGCTTCTGCGTTTTTCACTTATCTGTGATGCAATTTGGCGCAATTGTTTTTCGAGAATTTTCTTTTCTTCGTCAGCGTTTTTCAAAATTGACAACAGATTTTCTTTCTCTCTTACTTCTTCTTTCCAATTTTGAAGGTTATTTAATACATCTTCAGTGGAAGGACCGTACTTTCTCCTCAGTTTTCTGTACACCCATAGTCTGTTCTCTATATCTTCGATGTTTATCTCGTCGAGTTTAAGAAGTTCTTTACTAATACTATTTTCCAATTCAGCTAAACCTTCTATTGTTTTATCCAAGATCTCATGATATTTATCTTCTATTAGAGAGTAGATTTTTCTTAACGCATGTTCAATTTCCTCAAGTTGCTGAGAAGCATTTGTGTAATTTTGTAATAGAGTTTGGATATTCAGGGCTTTTTTGTAATTCTTTTCCAATTCCTCTTCCTCTAATAAATCCAGCTTGGCGGATTCCACTTCGTTGATTTTTTCTCTTAATTCATCGATTCTCTCTTGGAGTTCATTTTCATTCATTGTGGAGATGACTTTCAAAACGTTTTGGTATTGACTGTACAGTTTTTTGTACTCTCTTAAAATCTCTTCGTTGTTAGCTATGTTATCGAGAAAATCAAGTATAAAATCTTTCTCTAGGAGTTTAATATGTGAGTTCTGTTTGTGGATGGTAACTATTTCTGAGAAGATTTTCTGTACGGTATCTTTGGCAACTAAACGCCCGTCTATTTTGTAGAACGATTTCTTGCTTTTTCTTTCCACGCTTAAAATGTGCTGACCTGATGTGATTTCTTCTGCCGGGAAGTTTCTTGGGATATTTACCACTATATCTGCTGAAAAGACATCACTTCTTATAGAACCATAGTCGAGAAAAGCGCCAATTATGTCAAGTAACAAACTCTTTCCTGTTCCAGTCTCACCTGTTATAACGTTCAAGCCTTCGGAAAAGTATATATCAACATCTTTGAGATAAACGTATTCGTTGATGTGAAGTAATTCTATCAAAAAATCTCACCTCTTGAAAAACTATTTTTCATCTAAATCCTTCTTATCGAACGAGTAAGGTAATAACTCTTCTACGTTTGTTTCCAACCACTCACCTTTTGTGTTTGCAAGAATTACCTTAAAATTTCCGAACTCAGCCATCACCTGTCTACAAGCACCACATGGTGAGACAGGCTTATCCGTATCAGCGATTATTACTATCGTGTCAAATTCCTTCTCACCTTCGGATACAGCTTTAAAGATAGCCGTACGCTCAGCACAATTTGTAAGACCGTATGAAGCATTTTCAACATTTACGCCTGTGAATATCCTTCCACTTTTTGTAACTAACACTGCACCTACTTTAAATTTTGAATAAGGCGCATAAGCATTTTCTCTTACTCTTTTTGCAAGCTCTAACAATTCGTTAATCTTCTTGCCTTCTGTCATCTGTACTTTCCTCCTTGTGATTTGCCTTTACTATCTTTATTAATACCTTTTCAATTCTGTTCCTAGAAGCGGCCACAACTTTGTAAGTTATGTCATTTTCTTCATATTGTTCTCCAACTTTTGGTATGTGATGAAATTTATCAAGTAAATACCCTGCCAATGTTTCAAATTCGCCCTCTGGAAAGTTTATCCTTAGTTCTCTTTCTATGTCATTTAGAGATATCGTTGCGTCGACAAGATATGTAAAATCATCAACTTTTTTAATCCCACTACTTTCATGGTCATCGTATTCATCCATTATCTCGCCAAATATTTCTTCGAGTATGTCTTCCATTGTTACTATTCCAGCTGTTCCACCGTACTCGTCGACAACTATAGCCATATGCATTTTCTTAGCTTTGAACTCTTTTAGAAGCTCGGAGACTGGCATGACTTCAGGAACAAACAATGGCGGTCTCATAAGTTCTTTTACTCTGACTTTATCTATAACATCTGTGCCACGTTGAGCAATAAACGATAACAAGTCTTTTGCATAACAAATACCAACAACGTTGTCGATAGTTTCTCTGTAAACGGGAATACGTGAATATTCCTCTTCTATTATTAACTCAACAACCTCACGTAAAGTTTGCACCTCTTCAACGGCAACTATATCTATTCTTGGAATCATTATCTCCTTAACTAATGTCTCATCCATTGCAATTGTTCGTTCTATCATTAAACCTTCTTCGTGGTCAATTGAACCCTCTTCACGACCTATTTCAAGATAGGAAGCGATGTCATCCATGGTTATAAACGGAGTGTCCATAACTGTTTGACCGCCAAATAATCTTACAAAATAGTTCGAGATTTTGACAAAGAATGTAACCAAGGGAGTTAAAAGTTTCGAAAGAGGAACGATTACTCTCATACTTATCTCAAAAAATCTTTCACTATTTTGTCTTGATAAAATCTTCGGTGTTATTTCACCAAATACGAGTAATAGAAATGTCATCAAGAATGTTGAAACTATCGTTGCGATAGATTCCTTAACTATCAGCTGTGATAACATCACAGCTGCTATTGAAGAAGCAAGTATATTGACAAGATTATTTGAAATCAACAAAGCGGTTAATAGTTGGTTGAAAATGTGTATTTCATTTTGCTCCTCTTGTTCTTCTTTTTTCCTTGCAAGGTTCCGCAATTTATGTCTACTAACTGATGTTAGTGCTGTTTCCGAAGCTGAAAAGAAGGCAGACAGAAAAATCAAGATACCTATAATAACCGAACCCCATAAATAACTTAATGGATCTTCCACTAAACAAACACCTCCGCCTAATAGAGATTCCTAAGAATAATTATAACATACCCTATATAATTTTCAAAACTAACATGGGATTGAATAGAAATAATCAAATATGTGCTATAATATAAATCAGTTAGATGTATCGAAAACTTAAGTGACGATTGAAGGTGATTCATATCAACGATAACTATATCAACTGGAACATCTTCGAATCTGAGTTGAACGGTCCCATATTTGTCTTATTAACAGACCTTAATGGTAATGTTTTAAGGTATACTAATAATACTCCCAAATGTATAATTAACAATAGGAATATATTTAGAACATTTAAAGGACTAAAAGAATTTGTTGACAACAACAAAAGGATGATACTTGATGAGGTTTTTGATACTGGTGAGAGAAGTCAAGAAAAGATACGCGTTGTGCCAATAAAGTACAACGACATGTATATTGTTTTTGGGGAAGTTGTAACACAAAAATTACTGGTAGATGAATATTTGGCTCAAAAATTGGAAACTTTAAGTATGTACCTTGAGTTTGCTCCGGTTTTCTTTATCGTGCTTGATAAAGAAGGAAACATCGATTACATTAATTCTTGGGCACTGCATAAAACAGGTCATACCTTTGGAGAGGTTATAAGAAAGAATTGGTTCGATATATTCGTTCCGGATGAGATAAGGGACAATGTAAAAAAAGTTTTTCAAAAGATAATGTCCGGTGAGATTGAATTAGTACAAACGTACGAAAATGAAATTTTGACGAAAGACGGAACCCAGATAGTTATACTGTGGGAAAATAAGTTAATTTTAAAAGATGGGAAACCTGCAGGTAGTATAAGCGTAGGAGTCGATATAACGGAAAAGAAGATTAGGGATTTTGAAGAAGAAGTTATGATTGATATTCTTTCGCTATTCTCAGAAGATAATTATCAGATAGCGATTAAAAAAATAGGAAATGTGCTAAGAAATAAATTCAACGTTGTATCTGCTTACGCTAAAATAATATCTCATGATGAAACAATTTCAATAAATTTCATAGAACATGGTGAAGAGCCAGGTACTAATTCTATCGAAGAAACAAGAAAATACGAAGAAAAAGTAATTCATCTTACGATAAAGCATAACGACCTACCGAAATATGCTTCTGAGCATTGTATAAAAAATGTTATTAACATCCTCTTTTCTTTTGTTGATAGAGTTTACTATATTCAAAAACTCGAGGAGGCATCTTTTAAGGATCCTTTGACAGGTCTTTATAATAGAAGATACTTTATGATAATGCTTAAAAACGAAGTTAAACGAGTAAAAAGGTACGGTTTTGATTCGACTGTTGTTATGATAGATCTTGACGGATTAAAAAACATAAATGATTCTCTCGGGCATGATAAGGGAGATGTGGCTATAAAAATTCTTTCTCATGGATTAATTTTAAATACACGTTCTTCTGACATATGCGCAAGATTCGGTGGTGACGAGTTTGTAATGTTGTTACCACAGACCAATTCAGCTAGCGCAAAAGTAATTATAGATAGAATAAGAGAATTCATAAAACAAACGATTTCTCAGCAAAAATTAGAATTTGAGATTTGTTTCAGTGCTGGTATAACTCAGATCCTTACAAGCGATGATGAAGAAGGTATAGATGTTTTAAAGAGAGCTGATGAGTTACTTTATAAAGCAAAACACTCTGGTAAGAACCAGAGTGTTATAGGTTAAACTTAAAATTAAATCATCTGCCAGGTATGTACAGAGCAAATTTGTCAGCGAATTTTTCATAAGTTGCTTCAGTTAATTGTACAACTTTCGTTGGATGAAATTTAACACCTACACCGAAAAACAACAGATAAACCTTTCCTGTCTTTCCAACGATTATAGTTGCTTCTGGAGGAATTATCAAATCGTAATTTGTCTTTATCCTTGGTTCTTTGAAATAAAAGAACCTATAGTTTGATAAGCCAGGTTTCATTTCGGCTGAAAAGAATGTTTTGTCTCCACTTCTAATCGTGAACCAACTTGATTCGTTTCCAGTAACAAACACCATAAAGTAACCCGTTGTGGGGTCATCGTAAATAGATGCTAAAATCTTTTCAAAATCATACCCAAAATCTCTCAATTGATTTGCAGCAGCGATATATTTATCAAGTATAGAATTTGGTGCCAAAATATTCTTAGTTTCTTCAAGCTTTGTATCTAACTGAGAAACCTTTGAATCAACGTATTTCTTTAGTTCATCGTACTTTTGAAGTATCTCACGGTATCTAATAAAATTTCCAACTGAGAATACCACCGATATCAGCACTATAACTATGAACAATGTTCCGATGAAAGAGGGAAGAAAACTACTTTTTTTCTTTTTAGTTACCGGCACACAATCTCACCTCTTTAAAGTCTTTAATTTCAATTTTTTAGAAAACAACCTTCGCTACTTTTGAGACCGCCCTTGCTTTTATAACTAATCCAACGAGTGCTGAAAAGATGAGTGTGGATGTACCGCCGTAACTGATAAATGGTAACGGAATGCCAGTCACTGGTAATATTCCGAGGTTCATTCCTATATTTTCAAAAACATGAAAAGTATAAACTGAGGAAACGCCAATAACACAAAATTCCCAAAAATCGTCTTTGTATTTTCCTATCCTTACAAGACCGGTCATTATTATTGTAGCATAAAGTGCAAGTAAAATGATAGAACCAATCATTCCAAATTGTTCTGCATAAGCTGAGAAGATAAAATCTGTGTATTGCATCGGTACGATGTGCATATTCGTTCCTATTCCAAGTCCGTAACCTGTTCCATAGATTCCACCGTTAGCTATAACACTTTTTGACATAATCGTGTTGTAAGCCCCGTATTGAAAATGTTCTTGAGGGTTAAATAGCGCTAAAATTCTGGCGCGTTGGTAATCTTTCAAAACAAAGAAGAAAGCAATTGGAGCTGAAATTATGCCAAGGAGAATAATACCTACAACGTATTTTCTATCTACATCGCTTGCTATGAGCATTGAAAACCAGATAAAAAACATCAACAAAGTCATTCCCAAATCCGGTTCGAGAAATATGAGAAAAGCCGGAGTTATAACTAATATAGATATAAAAAATGCTTTGTTGTTTTTGTACTTAGAAAAGACTGAAGAAAGCACAAGAATGACAGCAAACTTGAAAATCTCGGAAGGTTGCAAATCAAAGGGACCTATATCTATCCATCTTTTTGCTCCGTACATTGTTTTACCAATTATTAGAACAAGTGTGAGCAATGTCACGGCTAAGACATAAATGTATTTACCATACAGCTTTATCCGTGTTTCTTTTTCAAAAATTATGTAGAACATTATTCCAAGCGATACAAGATTCCATATGACTTGTTTTAAAAAACGATGTTCTTGTTGGGTGTTGGAAACTACTGTTCTGAGTGTGAGTAATCCAATAATCATTATTGTAACTACTGTTGCTATTAACAAATAGTCACCAAACGAAAATTCGTTTTCTTCAACACGGCCAACATTGGAATGATATTTTAAGCGTGCCACGCACTTTTCTCTCCTTCTTCATTGATTAGTGCTAAGTACTCTTTCTTCCAGCCTACAGTATTGACATTTCTCCTCCGTTGTTGGGAAACCACACTTTGAACATTCTTTTAGTTCTACTTTTTGTTCTTTATAAACTAATTCTTTTAGATTATCAAAGTATCCGAAAAGCAATCGATGTTTAGCGCCAGGTTGTTCGCTCTCTATTAAATTGAGGTATTTTTTGTAACTTGAACTTGTTGCACCTTTTGCAAATGGACATTTTTGTTCCATGAACGGTATATTGTTTAAAAATACATATGCGTACGTCTCTCTTTCGGTAACGTAGATAAGTGGTTTTGCTTTTCTGACAAATTTTTCATGTGTTTTTTCCAAAACAGGCCATTGCCTTGCAAAATAATCCACTTGCCAGTTAAGTATATTTCCAAAAAGGAATGTAGCTTCATCGTCCATGTTGTGTCCAGTCACAAGTACATCATATCCGTTTTCCACTGCGAATCGATTCATCCAGTAGCGCCTAACTATTCCACAGATACTGCAAACTGGTCTTTTAACAATCTTTGCAATGTCGGATGTGCCCAATCCACTGAAATGTTTAGTTGTATCGTAAATGTTTATCGGTACTTGAGTAAATTCAGAAACCTTTTTTACAACATTTTCCGCGGCGTTGGTGTGTACTCCCATTTTTAAGAATAATCCTTCAACATTGTACCCTAGTTGCTTTAAAGCGTATAAAACAGCGCTACTATCCTTACCACTCGAAACTGCCACAAGTATTTTTTCTGTCTTTTTGAACATCTTGAAATCTTTTATAGCCTTTTGAACGCGTTTTTCAAAAAATTCTAAGAAGTGTTCTTTGCAAAAAGCTATGTTGTGTGCTCGCAAATGAATGACAGCTTGCTGTGAACATTTTTTACATTTCATAGGTCGATACCTCCAATTTATCGGAATCCGAAGTCCGGAATCCGGAATCGGTAAAAAATAAAACGATTTAAGTTTTCGTAGTATAAAATGCGAATTTCGGTTTCAGAATTAATTATACAAAAAATCCCCGCTTTTGAATAGCGGGGATTTTTATTTGTTAATTATTACGTAAGATCAGTATCTAAATGAGAAAACAGATCTAACACCGTTGAAGTAGTAGAAGATGCCTACGTAGTCTCCCTTTTTAATATTTTCCACAACTTTGTTCCACGAATTAACGTCTTTTATATCATAAGCGTATCCATTTATGGATATTCTCCATATGACTGAGCCAACTTTTATATAAGAATTTCCAGATTCTTTTACAATGACACCTTCTACTCCCACTGGTATCTTGTAAGTGTTTCTGTCATCTGCGGTGATATTCGCAACTCTCATGTTGAAGAATTCTTTTGCCGTTGACGATGTTGAAGTTTGTGTTGGAAGAGTTCCAAGTGTTACATCAAAAGTCATTTCCTTACCATTCCTATTTACAGTAACTTTTACTTTTGTATTTGGTGTATAGTTTCTTACTAAAGATGTCAGTTCTTCGGCAGCTTCTACATAATTTCCGTTCAGTCTGACGATAACGTCTCCTTCTTTTATACCAGCTTTTTCTGCGGGCGATCCTTTCTCAACTTGTGCAACGTAAACACCTTTATTAACTTTTAAACCAAGACTTTTTGCGAGTGATTCCGTGACAGTTTGAACATAAACGCCCAAATATGCTTTCTCAACTTTTCCTGTTGCGATTATCTGGTTGATAAATCTCTTTGCTGTGTTTATCGGTATTGCAAATCCGATGTTCATCGCTTGAGATGGATTTATTATAGCGGTATTTATACCTATAACCTGACCGTAAATATTTAACAATGGTCCACCACTGTTTCCTGGGTTTATTGCCGCATCGGTTTGGAGAAGGTTTGTATAGTACCCACTTCCATCTGGTTTAGGTATCTTTCTACCGATTGCCGAAACGACACCAACAGTTACGGTGTGTTGGAAACCAAGAGGATTTCCAATCGCTATTGCCCATTCACCTATCTGGATCTTGTCTGAATCACCAAGTTCTACGACAGGTAACTCCTTCTTTGCATTGATTTTCACAACTGCTATGTCAAGTTCTTCGTCTCCACCGATGTATTGAGCTTCGTAAGTATCACCACTTAACATCGTTACAGTTATCTTCTTTGCGCCCTTAACAACGTGGTAGTTTGTGACAATGTATCCTTCCTTGCTGATAATGAATCCTGAACCGACACTATCTGACTCTTCAAATTGTCTCGGAATATCTCCGAAGAACTGTTTGTAAAACTCTCTAATGAATGGATCAATGTACACCTCTGTTTGTGATACGACATCGATTTTCACAACCGCTGGCGCTGCGACTTTCACAACATTCACAATAGGACTTTGATAATCAGCGTTCACAATTCCAAAGGAAAACACAGAAAGCGCTATAATCATACCCAATGCAAAATATTTAGAAATCTTCATACACACCACCTCCGTGTACTTGGTTTTTAGTTACGAGTTACAAGTTGCGAGTGCAAATAGCTAAAACCACTCGTAACTGGCCATTGGTAACTTTATTATACCACACGCTATCTTAAAAAAACCTTAAAACCCAGAGGTTTTATTGGAATTTTAACGGTATTCTCCATTAAAATCGTCAAAGTTTTTCTGAATCTGTTTATTTCTATCTCTTGCGTTCTTTTAGAGAGTATTTACTTTTATGAAGAAATATGATAAAATGTAAATAGCACGTTACAAAACAGGAGGTGTTGTTAATGATAATAAGACTTATCTTGGGCTCACAAAGGGATTTTACTATCGATATCGATGAAGAAACGCCTATGCTTGTTATTTTGCGAGATGTTTTTTATTCTGGTGATTGGAGAAACATGAAGAAAGATGTGGAGGAGATAAGTGAACTGTATAAGCAAATTGAGGTTCTTGAAAGACTTGAAGAAAAGATAGTTTCCCTAAACGAGATAATTTATGAACCGATTGTATGGACTGAAATCGTTGAATTTCTTGAGAAGTACAATCTCAATCCTGAGAATCTTTTGCATGCGACCGCTGATGGTTTGTATGAATTAGCAATTGAGTATGCAGATAAGAACCAGACCGAAACAGCGAAAGATATTTTGAAATTTGCTATGAAGTTAGACAAGAATTACGCTCCAGCTTTCGAACTTTACGGTTCATTGTTACTTGAAGACGGCGACGTCGATGGGGCTATTAAATACCTGAATAGATCTATTGAATTAGACCCATGGTTGATTCAGTCCTATTCGATGATAGGAGAAGCTTACTACAACATTGGAAATTACGAAAAAGCAATTGAATACTGGGAAAAGGAGATTAAAATCTCACCATCGAACACGTTTACATATTTCATGATATCCGATGCTTACACAAAGATTAATAAAATAGATAAAGCAATAGAGATACTTGAAAAATTCAGAGATAGTTTGGAAAATAGCATAATAGCTCTGTTTGAACTTGCAGAACTTTACGCAAAAGCCGGAAATGAAGAGAAGGCAAAAGAATACGAAGCTTTGATTATGGAGATGGATCCTCAAAAAGATCCAAATGGTATAGAGATATGGGCAAAGGTGCATTTGAAAAAGGGAAATTACGATAAAGTTATATCTGTAATCGAGAACGTAATCTCATCTAACCCAGAAGCCAAACATTTGAATTTGGTCTTGGCGGTTGCATATGTTAAGACGAATCAAATAGAAAAAGCAAGACAAGTTGTTGATGAACTCAAGGATGATAATTTCTGGTATCTGTATGGTAAGAGAGAATTCTTCGATGAACTTTTGACAAGTAGCGAAAAGGAGTTGTGTGGCATAAAATGAAGCATTTAATTTTCTTTATTTTGGGATTGATATTCGGTAGTTTTGCGAATGTTTTGATATACAGACCAATTGCGGGGCTCAAGTTAAATGAGCCCCGTTTTTCAATCTGTCCAGCTTGTCGTAACAGAATAAAATGGTACGATAATATACCGGTTCTAAGTTATATCTTTCTCAAGGGAAGATGTAGATATTGCGGTGCAAAGATAAGCGTAAGGTATCCACTAATAGAGTTGTCATACGCCGTAGTGTTTTTATTGAATTCTTATATATTTACGTTGGATAAAGCGCTCGCTATAAATTTAGTCTTTATGGTTTCCGTACCGGCTTTTATAATTGATTTGAAAAAGATGTTGTTACCTGATTACACATGGATAGTTGTAGCTATCGTATCTTTGTACGTTAACTTAAGGTATTACAAAGATACACTCATTTTTGACGTCGTAGGCGTTATAATAACCCTGCTTGTTCTCCTATTATTGAAATTGAGATACAAAGATGGCATAGGAGAAGGAGACATATTCTTACTCCCCGCTTTTGCTTTCGGTTGTGGTATTCTTAACATGCCGATATTGTTGTTCTTCTCTTCTCTTGGAGGGATAATGTTCTCCCTATCAAAAAAACAAACTCTCATACCTTTTGGACCGTTCATCATAATATCTGGATATACACTTTTGATGTTAAGGTATTTGAACATTAACATCTTCATGCTATAATATCTTTTG
>CAZOAS010000002.1:24438-32043 GCA_964577745.1 uncultured Fervidobacterium sp. | reverse complement strand
TTTGGAGCTAAGGCAAGGTAAATGACACATTCCGATAGATTGATAACGCATTCTGGGAGTCCGACACTTTCAACTGCTTGCATTGTTGAAACTGCAAGTACCAGTGCAAATGGATCAGCAAGTCCGACGTCTTCGCTTGCAAGTATGGCAAGTCTTCTCGCAATAAAACGTGGATCTTCTCCACCGTCTATCATACGTGCCATGTAATACAGCGCTGCATCCGGGTCACTTCCTCTGATGCTTTTAATAAACGCTGAGGCTAGGTTATAATGTTCAGAGTCAGTGTATTTTCTAATATCTTCACCAATGTATAATTCAAATATGGACTCGTCAATTACATTCTTCCCAGTGGTTTTGGCTATATTCGAAAGAATTTCATATGTATTTATCAAAAACCGCGCATCACCGTTTGCTGATGCTATGATTTTGTTTCTAATTTCCTCTTTCGCATCTATATTGGTGCTACTTATCGCACGTTGTAAAATTAATTCAAGTTCTTTTGATGATAACTTCTTGAATCTCAAAACTCTGCATCTTGACAACAATGCCGGGTTTACTGTATGTTCCGGACTTTCAGTTGTTGTACCAAAAAGTACATAGATCCCAGTTTCGACACCGGGTAAAAACACATCTTGTTGTTTTTTGTTGAATCTATGAATTTCGTCTATGAATAAGAGTATTTTCTTTATACTTTTCATGTTATAAGCATATTTTTCCCATTTTTTTATGTCTTCAACGGATGTGAATGCTGCGTTTAGGTGGATTACTTCGTAATCTGTGTATTTTCTAATCAAATTCAAAATCGAAGTCTTTCCTGTACCAGGTGGTCCAGAAATGATGGTAGAAAATAAATTGTTTGTCTCTATAGCTATACGTAAAAGAGCACCTTCACCGAGAAGGTGCTCTTGACCGATGAAATTATCGAATGAATTAGGCCTGAGTATTTCGTTTAAACCATTCGACAGTTTTCCTCAACCCCTCTTCAAGAGAGTATTTTGGTTCCCATTTAAGTTCTATCCACGCTCTATTGTAGCACAAGAGGCTCTTTCTGATATCGCCTTTTCTATGTGGACCGTAAATTGGATCTTTTTTATACCCAGTTAGTTTCTTGAGCACTTTGAAAAGCTCGTTCGTCGTTGTACCTGTTGCCGTACCTATGTTTATTACAAGTCCATCACCTTTATCCATGGCTTTTATATTAGCATCCACGACGTCTTCAACGTAGACATAGTCTCTTGTATATTCACCATCACCGAATATCGTACAATCTTCGTTTTTGAGCATCCGTGATGTGAATATAGCAACAACTCCCGCTTCTCCGTACGGATCTTGTCTTGGACCATAGACGTTTCCGTATCTGAGTACAGTGTATTTCAATCCGAATTCTTTACTGAAGAATCTTAAGTAATTTTCAACAGAGAATTTAGCTATACCGTATGGAGACATCGGTTGCGGGAAGACACTTTCTGGTGTTGGAAAAACTTTTACATCTTCACCGTATATCGCTCCACCTGTCGACGAGAAGATGAATTTTTTAACGTTGTTTTCAATGGAAGCTTTGATAAGATTTATACTTCCAATTATATTCCAATTTGCATCTTTGACAGGATCTTTAACTGATATCGCAACGCTTGCTTGAGCTGCAAGGTGGAAAACGTACTCAAACTTTTCAGTTGCGAATAATTCGTTGACTTTTTCACCATCGTAAATGTCCATTTCTATGAACTTAGCTTTGGGATTTACATTCTCTCTTTTACCTGTGGAAAGGTTATCGATAACAACAACTTCATGTCCCAATTCGACAAGCTTGTCAGTTACATGCGAACCAATAAATCCTGCCCCACCTGTTACAAGGACCTTACTCATAATCTTCATCCTCCTTGATCTTATCTTTCAGTTTGAATGCTTCTTCCGGTAATTCGATATTCATTCTCTGTTCTCTTATAAATTGTTCAAGCTCTTTTGCCTTCTCAACACTAAAATCGATTAGAATCGAATAAAATTTCCTTAGCTTCCTTCGTGTGTCGGCATCTAAGTCGTAAACCATAAGACTCGCTATCTGTTCTGCCTTTTTCTCAGGTACACCGACAACGTACATGAAGAAGTATTTTATCCTCGATTCCCCAGATTTAAGCATCTGAGCAATTCTCAAGCCCCTTGTTGTTAACTTGACAAAACCATATCTCTTATGGTCAACAAGTCCAAGTTCGACAAGTTTCTTTACAGCGTTTGTGGCACTCGCATAGGAAACGTTCTTGCCTCGAGCTATGTCAGATATACGGGCAACTCCTTCCTTTTCAATGAGTGCATATATCGTTGATACGTAACTCATAACAGTTGGTGTTAACTTTGTTTCGTGTTTTATTTCATTTTTCACCTTGACTTCCTCCTTGGTCATTATTATTTTCCTCTTTTATATTACTCTTGTCAATTACCTTTCCACTTATTTCATCCATAAACGAGTCGTAATATTTTCTAACTTTCTTTATATCTTGCCATGTCAAATCTTTTGGACTTCCCTTTTCTTTTGATGGATTTCTAAGTAAGTAGCTTGGATGGAACATGGGAAAGATTATTATACCACCCTTCCAGAGGGTTTCTTTACCTCTTATTTTCGTTATAGATTCCTCTTTTCCAAGGAAAAACGAAGCGGCCGTGCTACCAAGTGGGATTATCATTCTTGGATTTATGAGTTGTATTTGTGCAATTAAGTAATGTGAGCATGCTTGGATTTCCATAGCGGTTGGAACTCTGTTGTTTGGAGGTCGGCATTTAACAACGTTAGTGATATAAACATCTTCACGCTTTATATTAACAGATTCCAGAATTTTCGTGAGCAATTGCCCTGCTTTACCAACAAACGGTCTTCCTTGATTATCTTCTTCTTCACCAGGACCTTCTCCAACAAACATTATAGGTGAATATATATTCCCTTCACCTGGAACAGCATTTGTTCTCAAAAGTCCAAGTGGGCAACTTTGACATTGCTTTATCCTTTCTTCGATAGCTCTCATCAACTCTTCCTTCTTCATTAAATGCACCTCGATCAATGAACGGTTATCGGTTATCGGTGAACAGTGGTCGGTTATCAGTGATCCGTGAGCGGTTATCAGTGAAAAGTGTCCATTTATTCACTATATATATATATTACTATTTTCACCGTTAACTGTTTACTGTTAACTGTTCACTGTTCACTGTTAACTGTTCACCATCTAACATTGTTTAACTAACAATTTTATTATATCATAAAACTTCGAAAGAAAGCAAGTTTTTGGTTCATAATTTTTGGAGATGTTAAATAAATTCTTACAACAAAAAGGCACTGTCTATAATAGACAGTGCCAAATTGTTTTATTAGGTTAAAAAATGTTAAGCTATTTTTTGGAAGTTCACTCTTCAACAAGTACACCAAGGAATTGACTTTTATACATCTCAGCGTAAAATCCACCCTTGTTAAGTAATTCGTTATGTTTTCCGACTTCGATTATCTTTCCTTCGTTCATTACAAGTATCATATCGGCATTTTTGATAGTTGATAGTCTGTGAGCTACAACGAAAGATGTTCTGCCTTTCATTAAATCTCTCATGGCTCTTTGAATATATACTTCTGTAAGTGTATCAACGTTACTTGTTGCCTCATCCAGTATCAGTATATCTGGATCAGCTAAAAATGCCCTTGCTATTGTTATAAGTTGTTTTTCACCTTGTGAGATGTTTGATGAATCTTCACCGATAACGGTGTTGTATCCATCTGGCATAGCCATTATGAAATGGTGCACGTGTGCCATTTTAGCTGCGTTTACAATCTCTTCATCGGTTGCGTTTTCTCTACCGTAAGCTATGTTGTCTCTTATAGTACCCGAGAACAGCCACGTATCTTGCAACACCATGCCGAAATGTTTTCTAAGATTGTACCTTTTTATATCTCTTATATCGATTCCATCGAGCGTTATCTTCCCACCTTGTATTTCATAAAATCTCATTAACAAGTTAACAAGTGTGGTTTTACCAGCCCCCGTTGGTCCAACGATAGCTATCATCTGTCCACTCTTTATGTCTATATTCAAATTTTCTATCAACGGCTTATCTGGGAAGTAACTGAACTTCACGTTCTCAAATTTTATCTCTCCACTTGCTTTTTCAAGTTCGATTGCACTGTCACTATCTGGAATTTCTTCTTTTTCCTCCAGTATTTCAAAAACTCTTTCCGATGCAGCAAGTGTTGATTGTATCATATTGACGATGTTTGCAATCTGAACTATCGGTTGATTGAATTGTCTTGAATATTGTATGAAAGCCTGCACATCTCCTATGGTGATACTCTTTTTGTTTACTAAAATACTCCCGCCAACAGCAACGATTATGTATCCCAAGTTTCCTATAAAATTCATAACGGGCATTATTATACCACTTATGAACTGTGCTTTTTTACTCTCTCTGTAAAGATTTTGGTTTATCTCTCTGAATTTTTCTATCTCATCTTTCTCACGTCCGTAAGCTTTAACGACGACGTATCCACCGTAAACTTCTTCAACTTGACCTGTGAGTTTTCCAAGTAATTTCTGCTGCGCACTGAAGTACTTTTGAGAATGTTTTGCAACAATTATCGTTGCTATAGCGCTTAAAGGAAGAGTTATAAGTGTTAACAACGTTAACAAACCATTGATAGTTATCATCATGTACGTTATACCAACTATTGTAACTATACCTGAAATGAATTGTGTTAGACTTTGCTGAAGTGTGTTACTTATCAAATCTACATCGTTTGTAACACGACTTATGATATCGCCATGTGACCTGTGGTCGTAAAAACTGAGCGGTAATCGTTTTAGTTTATCGTTGATATCTTCCCTCATCTTAAGGACAATTTTTTGAGTTATCCCAGCCATCATATAACCTTGGAAAAAATTCAACAAAGCCGATATACCATACAACAACGCAACCGTTGAAAGTACGGAGAATATTTTATCGAAATTCATCTTTGTATTTAAAAACCCAGAAAACGGTGTTTTTCGTATCATTATCACCCTGAAAATTTCCGTGGTTGCCTCTCCCATTATTTTTGGCGCTTTTATGGTTAATACTGTTGCTATGATAGTTAAAACAAAGACAGCAATTATACCAAGGGAATGAGGTTTTATGTAAACCATTAATTTTCTCATTGCATTTTTAAAATCTTTCGGTTTTTCACCACCCCTTGCAAACCCCGGTCCACCACCAGGTCCCATCGGTCCCGGTCTTCTCACTTGTCTATTTTGTTCTTGTCTGTTTTCCATTTTCATCACCTCACTCTACTTCTTCTTTTGAGAGTTGGGAATAGACGATTTCTTTGTATATCTCATTTTCTCTTAGCAATTCATCGTGAGTACCGATACCAGCTATTTCACCATCTTTTAAAACGATTATCTGGTCAGCGTGCATAATCGTTGCCACTCTTTGAGCAACGATTATAACCGTTGCATCTTTCGTTTCTTTAAACAATTTACTCCTAACTTTCGCATCTGTTTTGAAATCGAGAGCACTGAATGTATCATCGAACAGATAAATCTTCGGTTTTCCAGCTATCGCTCTTGCAATCGATATTCTTTGCTTTTGACCACCAGATAAGTTCAAACCAGACTGATCAATTGCATAATCAAGCCCTTCTGGATATTTACTTGCAAACTCCATAACCTGGGCAATTTCTGCCGCATGTTCAACCATCTCATCGGTTATCCATTCACGCCCAAATTTTATGTTCTCTTTTATACTTCCAGAGAATATCATCGCTTTTTGCGTAGCGTAACCTATCTGACGACGCAAAATGCTGAACGGGATTTCTCTCACATCGACTCCATCCAATTTAACACTCCCAGATGTGACATCGTAAAACCTCACGATTAAATTCAAAAGAGTTGATTTTCCAGAACCAGTTGCACCGATTATAGCTGTTACTTTTTTTGGTAATGCCTTGAACGAGATGTTCTTCAAAACAGGTTCACTTGCACCTGGATAAGAAAATGTAACGTTTTCAAACTCAACGACACCTTGGAAATTCTCCCCGTATTTATCGGTAGTGAATTTCTTCGATGTATCCTCCTTTATCTTAGGCTCAACTGAGAGCACTTCTTTAATTCTCTGAGATGAGACACTTGCCCTTGGAAGGAAGATGAAGATTACGGAAATCATGATGAAAGAGAACATTATCTGCATAACGTATTGCATAACTGCCATCATCTGTCCAACTTGTAAAGTTCCCGCATCGATCTGTTTAGCACCAAACCAGATGATTGCTATGACTGTAAAATTCATCACTATCATCATGTAAGGGAAAAGTATCGAACCAATCCTGTTGATGATAAGGGATGTCTGTGTGAGGTCAAAGTTTGCTATTCTGAATCTTTCCCTTTCTTGGTCTTCTTTATTGAAAGCCCTAATGACTCTTATACCTGTGACACGTTCTCTCACTATGAGATTGAGTTTATCTATCTTCTTTTGCATACTTTTAAACAATGGAGCGATTATTCCTGCGATTATACCAAGTCCCGCAAGCATCACAGGTACAGATACAAGCAACGTCCCTGTTAATTTCGCATCTTTTTGAACCGCCATGAAAATCCCACCAACTGCCATAATTGGAGCCATAACAACCATTCTGAGTACCATCACAGTAGCTTGTTGTATCTGTGTAACATCGTTTGTTGTACGTGTTATAAGTGACGAAGTGCTGAACTTATTCATTTCCTCTAAGGAAAACGATGTAACTTTTTTGAAAACCTCGTCTCTTAAATCCCTACCGAGTCCCATACTGACAACCGAAGAAGTGTAACTTGCCACAACAGAAGCCAAAACACCCAAGAACGAAACAAACAACATTCTCCCACCAACATGCCAAATATAATCGTTATCTCCTTTAACTATACCTTTATCAACTATATCTGACATAAGATCTGGTAGATAAAGCGAAACAATCGCTTGGAATGCCACAAGAACAACTGTAACAATTATAAGTAACCAGTATCTTGAGAGATACTTACTCAACATCCGTCACCACTCTCCTTTCTTTGTTCGTTTGCTACGAATTGTTCATCGATTTTGTTTCTTATCTTAGACAGAAGCTCATCTAACTGTTTTTGTTCTTCTTGAGTCAATGCTTCCATTAAAGAAGTCTCTATATCTCTCACAATTACACGCACAGAATTCAATATTTCCTGTGCTTTTGATGTTAAGAAAACCCGCGAAATGCGTCTATCTTTGGAATCTTCCTGACGATAAACAAGCCCACTTTTTTCCATCCTTTTCAACATCACTGCAACCGTTCCAGGTTCAACGTCCATAATCTTTGCAATCTCACGTTGACTTATCCCGGGATGCTTTTGAATCAAAAACAACATAGGAATTTGACCAGGATGAAGCATGTATTCTTTTGAAACCTTTTCGTTTATAACTTTGAATATCTTCCTTTGTAGTACGCTCATTTGATACAAGATGTTATGTTGGTTCAAAAAATCTTTCAAGTCTGTCACTCCCTTCTGTATAATAGTTATACGTATAACAGTTATATGTATAATTATATTCTTGGAACTGAGTTTGTCAAGCCAAAAAATATGTAAATCTGGAAAATGT
>CAZOAS010000002.1:0-24338 GCA_964577745.1 uncultured Fervidobacterium sp. | reverse complement strand
TATATTCTTGGAACTGAGTTTGTCAAGCCAAAAAATATGTAAATCTGGAAAATGTAAACGAATATGGTATAATAAAAAATAAGGTTGACATTGAGAACGCAAGGAAAACTTACAATAAGTTGGGGTTGTCTTATGGTAAGAGGAGTAATGATTTCATTAGGCGTTTTTGCTTTGGTCATGTTAGTTCTCTCTTTTTTCACTCTGAAAAATGTTTTTGAATTGGTAAATAATTCAACAGCATACCTAAGGATTAAAGATTGTACAATCAAAGGTATAAAGCTTTTGTTTAAAGCACGGATAAATGTACGTTCAGCTCTTGATTATACAATCGAATTGGCACAGCTGAAGATTACCGATACATCAGGTGACTATATTGATTCTTGGAGCGGTGAGGTAAAGAACAAAGAAGATTTTTTGATTTCTTTTTCAAACGCTGAATTGTTTAACGGTAGATTCGATAAAGTAATTATTGATGGATTTGTGAGGGTCAAGTTCGACATTGGTAAGAGCGGTTTTAAAGTTAATTTACCCGTGAAAGCAGAGGTGTCATTTGTTGGAAGAGAGGAATGAAATAAACTTGGAAAGAATTGTTTCACCAGAGCGAACTGGTTACGATGTTTATTCATTAAGACCCAAATTGTTATCTGAATACATAGGACAAGAAAACGTGAAAGAAAGATTAAAGCTTGCCATTCAAGCTTCCAAGATGCGCGGTGAACAGCTGGATCATATACTTTTGGCTGGGCCTCCAGGACTTGGTAAGACAACTCTTGCAGGGATTATAGCAAATGAATTGAACGCAAATATACACATTACAAGCGGTCCAATACTGGAAAAGCAAGGTGATTTGGCAGCAATTTTGACAAATCTTGAAGCAGGAGACGTACTCTTTATAGATGAAATCCATAGGATGAACAGAAGTGTTGAGGAGATTTTGTACTCCGCAATGGAGGATTATCAAATTGATATAATGATAGGTAAAGGACCAGCTGCAAGGTCAATTAGAGTAGAACTTCAACCATTTACGTTAATCGGTGCCACAACGAGAAGTGGTCTTTTAACTTCACCACTGAGAAACAGATTCGGTATGATATTTGAGATGAGCTTTTATACGGAAGATGAGTTGAAACTTATAATCACAAGAGCAGCGGAAGTTATGGGGAGCATTATCACACCTGAAGCGGCTTTATCTATCGCTAAACGTTCAAGGGGTACACCACGTATCGCAATTAGACTCTTTAAGAGAGTCCGAGACCTAAGCACTGTCAGAGGAACTGGAGAAATAAACTCATCGATGGTTGATGAAGTAATGACACTTTTAGGTATAGATAGCTACGGTCTTGACGAGATGGACAGAAGATTGCTAAGAGTGATTATAGAAGTTTACAAAGGTGGACCTGTGGGTTTAAAGGCTTTAGCTGCTTCACTTGGAATTACCGAAGATACTATATCGGAAGTTTACGAACCATTTCTGGTGCAAAGCGGTTTCATAGCAAGGAGTGCACGTGGTAGAATAGCAACGGAAAAAGCTTACAAGTATTTAGGTTACAACACCTTAGGAGGCTTGTTTGATGGAATTGAGAGATGAGATACGATTAAACTATGATAAGGTTTTAAGCACCGTCTCCGAACATGCTAAAAAAGTTGGAAGGTATTTGGAAGAAATCAAAATCGTGGCTGTTACGAAAACACACCCTCTTTATGTAATCCAAGAAGCTTACAACGCCGGACTTAGGATATTCGGTGAAAATTACGCTCAAGAGTTGCGTGATAAAGCAAAAGAATTGCATAATTTGGATATAGAATGGCATTACATAGGAAGAATACAAACAAATAAGTTAAAATACATTGTTCCAGTTGTGAAGCTCATACATTCAGTCTACCGCGAAGAGGAGATTGTTGAGATTGATAAGATAGCTAAGAAGTTCGGAAAAGTTCAAGAAATTCTAATAGAAGTCAATGTTTCTGGTGAAACGACCAAAGGTGGCATTCAACCTGATGATGTTGAAAGATTGGTTGAATTTTCAAAAGAATTTGGTAATGTTAAGATTGTCGGTTTAATGACAATGGCTCCACTTATTGAACCAGAAGAAACAAGGAAGTATTTTAAGCTTTTGCGTGAACTTAGAGATAACCTTTCAGTCAACTTCCCGTACGTTAAGGAACTTTCCATGGGGATGAGTAATGATTATTGGGTGGCAGTTGAGGAAGGTAGTACAATTATAAGAATAGGTACAGCAATATTTGGTGAGAGGGGGAAATAAATCGTGTTTATACTTGGAAACTTTTTCTCAGCGATCGGGTATGTATTGAGAGTGGCTATAAACTTTGAAATCATTATCGTAATTATCACTGCCATACTTAGTTGGATTCCTGGAATTTATTCTTTCAGACTTTATCACATTTTGCGAGACATCGCAGAAATTGTTGAAAGACCAATTAGAAAGATAATTCCACCACTGGGTTATATAGATATAACCCCGCTTATTGCTATTCTTGTACTTGTGTTTTTAGATCGCTTTCTCGCCCAGTCACTCATAGACTTAGGTTGGAGATTGAGATAACCCATGTATGAAAATATCAAAATTGGCATATTTTATAGAATAGATTACGTAGAATCTGCTAAGTTTGTTCTTGATAAATTGGCGAATCATTTTGAGGTTAAACATTTCACAGACTCAACCTTAGATTTTGAAGAAGAAAAATTCCCTGTTGATATTACCATCGTTGTAGGAGGCGATGGTACTGTTTTGCGTACACTAAAAAAGGTGAAGACACCTGTAATTGGCATTAAGGCTGGAAGACTTGGATTTTTCTCTGGGTATTTACTCAACGAAACCGATAAGTTGATTGAAGATATTAAGAACTGGAATTTCACAGAAGATAAAAGGTGGATGTTAAGGATTGAGACAACGAAAGGTGTGTATTTTGCTATAAACGATGCGGTATTACAAAAGGACATAAAGCAAAAAATTCTTGATTTTGATGTGAGAATAACTGATGGAACATTCTATTACCATGCAGATGGTATTGTTATCAGCACTCCTACAGGCTCATCGGCATACTCACTTGCGCTCGGAGGTCCAATAATGCTCCCTAATGTTGAAGCTTTTGAAATAACACCAATCGCACCTCAGTTTCTTGCAACAAGAAGCTTAGTGATACCGAGTTCTGAACGGATATCTGTTTTTGTAAACGATAAAGCTAATTTGATTGTAGACGGTGATACTGTTGATCAAATCGATGCTATACATGTAAGAAAATGCACAAGAACGGTGGTACTTTTGCGACCGAAGTCGTATGATTTTTCGACGTCTATTAAAGATAAAATCGGATACGGGAGAAAAATACTCGGTAACGGTGGGTAATTAATTAATTATCAGAAGGTGGGAGAAAATGAAATGGTTAGTAGAAGAAAACTTAGAGGAACTGAAAAAATCGGTTATTAAAGAAGGATGGTATGTTGAAGACTTGTTAAGAATTACTACAGAGGCTTTCAAAGAGAGAAACAGAGATCTTGCAAAACAAGTTGAAGAAGAGTATTGGGAGATTTACAACGAATATCTAAGTATATTGAACTTTTCGCAGATCGTTGTGGCTACTTGTAATCCAAGTGGTTATCAGTTAAGATTCATATTTGGTTCCGTGCTTATATCAAAAATTTTGCTCGATATTAGCACTCGATTGAAAGATATAGCTTCTGATATAAATCTTTTAGTGAAAGAGCCGGAATTAAATCAAAGCATAATGTTACCTGAAATGTTCTCCTTTGCACAGAAAATGCTCAGGAAATCTCTAAGAATATACGTTGACCAAAACTTAGAAGGGGCTTCTGGTGTATGTGCTCAAGATGCTACCATGGATGGAATGTTTTCAAAGTTCAACGATGATATAATAAGGATAATACAGGATAATCCAAGGTTGGTTAGAAGAGGTCTATTACTGATGGATATATCAAAAGCTCTCGAGGAGATATCTGATTTTTCAACGCAGATAATAGAAGTAACCTTCTATGTTTTAACCGGTAAGTATCATACATGTTTCAACGACGAACTTCAGCCATTTTCTTTGGAGTTATTTAAGACAAATTGAACTGATTGCGATTTTTTCCATAGTCTAAGATAAAGTAAATATACACTACGTAAGAGGTGAACAAACTTGAGGACCCTGACAAAGTACGTTATCAAACAATCTCTGAAACCATTTCTGATGGGCTTAGGTGGTTTTATAGTATTCGTTAGTGTTGAGTGGTTGTATCAAATATCGGATTACATAATCAGAAATAGAGTAGGTTTTGATAAACTACTCATTTTTGTTATGTATAATATACCATACTTTACTTTTCTTGGTATACCAGTAGGTGTTTTGTTTGCCATATTTTGGGTTATAAGTGATATGTACAGTAGTCGCGAAATTACAGCACTTTTAGTCCATGGCATATCGGCAAAACGTCTTGTAACTCCATTTGTAATTTTATCTGTTATCTTGGGATTCTTTTCATGGTTACTTGGTGATTACGTAGTACCAATGGCAAATTACAAATCCACACAAATATTGAATCAGTATATATTCCAAACACCAGAAAGTGTCATAAAAACAAATATGCTCGTTGAACTTGAAAAAGATGTATACTTTTACGTAAAAGAACACAATAAACAAAAAGGTGAACTTTACGATGTTGTATTATTCAGAAATGAGGAAGGCAATGAGCAAATACTAACAGCAAAAAAGGTTATAAAGAAAAAAGATGGTTGGTTTTTGGTAGATGGTTCGATGTACGTTGTTGAAATTGAAACTGGTTTTTTGAGATTGGACATGCAGTTTAAGGAAATGAAACTCGATGTTGCTGGGGAGATTGAAGAAATGCTGAGAGCTTACAAAACAACACGTGATAAAACATCGAAAGAATTAAGAGAACAATTGGAGACTTACAAGAAGCTGGGTATCAATACCGCAAATCTCATTGTCGAACTTAACCAAAGGTACGCAAATGCACTTGGTGCACTTGTGATTGTGTTAATCGGATTACCGGTATCCTTGCTGTTTGGATTCACAAGTCGCTCATGGAGCGTAATATTAACTTTCTTGATAGTCGTGCTTTATCAGGGGTCTGGTGCGTGGCTTTCTGGTATGGGTAAGGAAGGGCTAATGGATCCTATCCTTGCGACATGGCTTCCTAACATAATATTTGCATCGGTTGGTTTTATAATGTATATATTAATAGATACTCCTATAGCTTACAAAGTGAGAGAGTTTCTCTCGCGATTGTTTGTAATTATCCTCATCTCATTGGCGTTTATTTATGGAACATCTTCAATAGGATTTTCAAATGCCGTCCAAGCTAAGTCCACAGAAGCGTATTTTTCAATGGATTCAGTTGTTCTTAAAGGCGAAGTATCTCTAATATGGGACAAATACAAAATAGTTTGTGATGAAGCTTCCGTAAAGATAGTTGATGGGGTTGTAAAGGTTTTGGAAGCATTCGGAAATGTAAAATTTTATGATCAGGACAAGCTTTATATTTCAAAAAAAATTCGATATGAATTTGAAACGGAAAAGGCAGTAATCGTAAATGCTAAGGCAGTTTATAATTACGATTATAAAGGAAAAAAAGTACCGATATATGTATACGGTTCAGAGATAGAATACGATTCTGAAACCTCCTCTGGAATTATACACAGTTCTTATCTAACAACTTGTAGTTTCGAAGAGCCTCATTATATGATATTCTCATCACAAGTTTACGTAATGGAGAATAAATACATCATAGCCGAAAATTCATTCCTCGTTATCTTGGGTATACCGATTTTTCCTTATCCACTCTACATAACGACTTTAGAAGGAGTGCCACCTTACGCTTTCTCAGTGGTATTTGGTAATACGATAAGTGTTGTTCAAACATTTAACTTTGCTGTTAACGATTGGTCTGTTAAACTCGACATAGGAACGACGGGAAAATCTGTCGAAGCTATAGATAGTAAGCAAAAGACCAATAAAATGATTTATGATGAAACAAAAGACTACATCGAATTTTCCTTATCTCCGTTCACATATAAGTATTCTAAAGGGACTATATACTACAAGCTCGATGGTCAAGTTTACATTGAAGGAAATTACTTTAACAACAATAATTTCTTCCACAAAATAGGTGTTAATGTCCAAAATCAAAATGTCTATGTCAAACCATATATTCTATACGATGGCAGATTAACAGATACAATTGTCTATCTAAATGGTGTACTTAGGAATATAGCTTTTGAGATCTGCGATGACAATACTTTCAAAATAAATTCCATAGAAAATGTTATCAAACTACAGACAGATGGATATCTTACATCCTTAGACAAAACGTGGGATAATTATTATCAAACATCTTACAATCTGGGATTATCGAGTAAAAAACTGAGTTACAGTCTTTCCATAAATGGTAACGTGTACACAAGTAGTGAAAATAGGAATATTAATTATATATACCAAATACCTTGGAACTGGAAAGAAGGTCCTTTTTCTATTGATTTTAATTACACCTTCTTAATAAAAGATATTATGAACTATGCATCGAATTCTAAAAAAGAATCTCTAAGCGCATCAGATAATTACACGTTAACTGGTGTATATAATTTAGGACCATTCAAAATTTCATCACGTTGGGAACAAATTTATAATTTTATAGACGAACCATCGTCGAATAATAAGAATAATCTTAGAGTTCTTGCTGAGGTTAATTCACCGAACTTAACACTCTCCATCGCAAGAACGTTTGATTTGATTAATAACAGACTACTCCCTGATACATTGACTTTGAGGTATAAACAGCTGTTCGGAGATGTTGAATTCACGAATTCCATCTCTTTAAATTACGATAATGTGGCAAGTAAACTTGGAAATGAAAACATTACCTTTGGTGTAAATTACAAACCGTTAAACGCAGAATATACCTTACAGTTCACAATTCAACCAGGCAAACCTTTGGAAAACTACATACATACAATCAAGTATGGTAACCTCTCAGTTACGGCGTATCAACAGAATGACTTTATAAGAAACGCTGTGGCAACCGGTTCTCTTGATTTATTCGGCTACAAAACAACTATAAGAGGTAACTATATTCAGCCAACCAAAACTTCCGAGCCAAACTGGAATTTGTCATACACCATGGAAAAAAAGGACGAAAAATACGTGCTTTCGTACAATTTAGATGGTAAAAAGACTTACAAATTCGAAACAACATTGAAAACATTCGATCCAGAATTTAAATTGGGATTAGTGTTCAATCCAGAGAAAACAACTGTAGACTATTTAAGCTTGAATCTTGACAAATCGTTACATTGTTGGAGATTAAACTTCGGAATAGATTTTACAAACAGAAGTTCAAATATCTTAGATAATATAGATAAGATTTACTTCAAATTTTACTTGACAGATATGCCTGATAGGTTCTTCCAGATAGATCCAAAGAACGGACAGTTCGAATTCAGCGGAATGTAATTTAGAATTTGAGGGTGAATCTTTTTGAGCAAAATCACCTTAGAGACTTTTACTAACAGATTTAGAGAAGTTTTGGAATTTTTATTGGGCGAAAGTATAAAAAACGCAAGTATCTTGCTTGCCGTGTCTGGCGGTGTTGATTCTATAGTGATGCTTGAGTTATTCGACACATTTCAAAGCGAATTTGGATATCAAATAGCGGTGGCTACGTTCAATCATAAATTAAGAAAAGAAGCTGACGAAGAAGTAAGATTTGTGGAAAGTTTATGCAAAGAAAAAAACATACCGTTTTTTACATCTCAAGCGGATGTTTTGCATTACTCCAAAGAGCACAAACTATCCATTGAGGAAGGCGCAAGGATACTTAGGTATAAATTTCTAACATACGTTGCAGATAACTACAATTACAAATACATCGCAACAGCTCACAATACTAACGATTTACTTGAAACGATGATATTAAGATTAACGAAAGGCACAGGACCTTACGGTTTGGTTGGAATGAGCCCCATAAATGGAAGGTTTATAAAACCACTTCTTTTTTTCACAAGAGAAGAGATAGAAAATTATGCACAAGCAAGAAAATTGCGTTTTGTAACTGATACATCGAACTTCGATGTTAAGTACAACCGCAATTTTATAAGGCACAGAATCATTCCCTTGCTCAAAGAGATTAATCCATCTGTTGAATTAGCCTCTCTTAGACTTGCCCAGAGTATATGGGAACTTGACGAATACGTTGGCTCAATCGTTGATGAGTTTAATAATAAATACTCTACCAAAATTGGAGAGTACTTTGTATTTAAATTACACGAAAATAGTTACATACAGACCGAACAAGTTCGAAGAAATGCCCTCTTGGTCTTTGGAAAACCTATCGATAACGAAAAACTTGAGAGATTTAAGAACGTACAAAAATCTGGAAAAACTTCGTACAAAGTTTCTTTTTGGAAAGAATTAGGTATCGAAGTTTCGCGTGGCTGGTGCATAATGGGGAAGATAATTGGGTATCCACGTTTTTCAGAAACGGTCTTAATCTCAAAAGATAAAGTTCAAAGTGAATTGAACGTAAATGGATACTTCTTAAAAATCACAAATTATGGTATAATGAAAGGTACAAGCGAAAGAAAGTTAATTTTCGAAATACGAAACTGGTTAGAAGGTGATAGATTGTTAAGTGGTAAGAAGGTAAAAGAACTTTTCATCGAAAAAAAGGTTCCGACGTTCGTAAAACACTTGATTCCTCTTGTTGTTTCAAAACAAGAAGAAAAAGTTATATACATCCCCTACTTGTACGAAGCAAAAGAGTATCTAAGGGAAATGGAAATTACCATTGAAACGAAAGGAGGCTTGCATTTTGAGTCGTAACATAGGTTCTATTATTTTTCTCATACTGATAGCTTTATCACTTTTTTGGATTTACGAAGGGTTCATAAACTCGAAAGCTGCAATTGAAGTGAATATGAGCTACAGCGAGTTCATGAAAAGACTCAGCACGGGAGAAACGGACATTGCGGAAGTTGTGATAAAAGACGACGGAAATTTGAGTATCAAAACTAAACAAGGCAAAGCTTACTCTGTATACGCACCGTGGTTTAGATACGATATTGAGAATATTAATAAACTAGTGGAATACGGTGTGATTGTCCAAGGAGAAAAAGTTACAGACAGCAGTTTTTGGGTCAACGTTATAGGTAACATAGCAATATTCATAGTCACACTCTTACTATTTGCATTCATTATCCGTGGTCTTGGAAGAGGTAACAATCAAGCATTCACATTTACAAAAAGCAGAGCGGAAAAAGTTAGTCCAAACAAAATAAAAGTCACATTTAAGGACGTTGCAGGCGTCGATGAAGCTGTTGAAGAACTAAAAGAAACAGTTGATTTTCTGAAAAATCCTGGAAAGTTCGCAAAACTCGGTGCAAGGATGCCAAAAGGTATACTCCTTGTTGGACCTCCAGGTACAGGTAAAACATTACTCGCTCGTGCAGTTGCCGGTGAAGCTAACGTACCTTTCTTCCACATAAGTGGTTCAGATTTTGTTGAACTCTTTGTTGGTGTAGGTGCAGCAAGGGTTAGAGATTTGTTCGAACAAGCTAAGGCAAGTGCGCCTTGTATAGTTTTTATCGATGAAATCGACGCCGTTGGAAGACACAGAGGAGCAGGACTTGGTGGTGGACACGACGAAAGGGAGCAAACACTAAACCAATTGCTGGTTGAGATGGATGGATTCGATATAAACCAAGGTATAGTTGTGATGGCTGCAACGAACAGACCTGATATATTAGACCCTGCACTCTTAAGACCTGGAAGATTTGACAAAAAGGTTGTTGTCGATCCACCAGACGTAAAAGGAAGAGAAGCGATACTCAAAATACATTTGAGAAATAAACCTATCGACAAAGATGTAGATGTGTCTGTGCTAGCAAAACGCACCACTGGGTTTGTTGGGGCTGACCTTGAAAACCTTGTCAACGAAGCGGCTTTACTTGCAGCAAGAGATGGAAGAAACATAATAAAAATGAACGATTTCGAAGAAGCAATCGATAGAGTTATCGCAGGACCTGCAAGGAAATCCAGAGTTATATCGGAAAAACAAAAGAAGATTGTGGCATACCACGAAGTAGGTCATGCAATAATAAGTTCATCTTTACCGAATTCTGATCCAGTACATAGAATCTCTATAACTCCACGCGGTTACGCAGCACTTGGATATACATTACACTTACCAGCAGAAGATAAATATTTGGTAAGTAAGAACGAGCTACTTGACAACATAACCACGTTACTTGGTGGAAGAGCAGCGGAAGAATTAATCTTCGGTGATTTCACAAGTGGAGCGGCGAACGATATCGAAAGAGCAACGGAAATAGCAAGGAAAATGGTGTGCGAATACGGAATGAGTGATAACTTTGGACCACTTGCGTGGGGAAAAACAGAACAAGAAGTCTTCCTTGGAAAAGAATTAACAAGGATAAGAAATTACAGCGAAGAAGTTGCAAAGATGATAGATCACGAAATTCAGCATATAGTAAAAACTTGTTATGACAGAGCAAAAGAGATTCTAATCAAAAACAAAGAAAAGATGGAACAGATAGTATCTGTATTACTCGAAAGAGAAGTAATGAGTGGTGAAGAACTCAGAGCCATGCTCAACGGTAACGACGAAAGCTTAGACGTAAAAACGCAAGAAGCATAAACATAAAAACACCTTGTTACTGATAACTGTTCACCGTTCACCGATAACTGATAAACCGATAGGGGGGATACAATGGCGGAAAATCTTGATTCTCTTGTTGGTTTGAACAAATCGATCGAAGTAATGCCAGACGAAACTATGGTATGGGATGAAGATGATGAACTTGTACACTTACATCTTATCTCAACATCGGGATTACTCAAGGAAATAAACTATGTAACGGGAGATTTTTTGAACCAGTTCTTGTCTGAAGAAGAGATTTCTGTTGTTGTGTACAGTGAAATTTCGCACCTAAAACCTGTTGTTGTCGGTGAAAGATTGGTTGTAGGTATAAGAATTTCAGAAGTTAATCAAAACATGGTACTTTTCAAAGCGATAGTAATGAGAGAAACGGAAAAAATTGCAGAAGCAACAGTTAAAAGAGCAGTTGTATCAAAGAATTACTTAAGAAGAAAAGCACTGGAACAATTATAAACGTCATTTGGAGGCAATTTAAGTGAGACGCCCAAGAAGCGAAGAAGCTTTTAGAGAGTATAGCTATGTCAAAAAATTCAGAGATTCTGAAATTGAACTTAAAGATATATCAGGCAACCTTCCAAAGGTTGCCTTTATTTTCCCAGATAGTTACAATATTGCAAGTAGTTCCTTAGCCTGGAGTTGGATCCAACAATTGCTTTCGCACAATGGTATAGGTGTTCATAGATTCTTTTACGAACCATGGTTTGAGAAGTTTTATTCTTTGGAAGACCAGCGTCCCATCGATGAGTACCCTGTGTGGCTATTCACGTTCCAATTCGAAAATAACTTGCTAAATATCGCCGATATGCTTATTAAAAAGAACATACCATTGAAGGCAAGCAAACGAAGCGACTATCACCCTTTAATTATCATCGGCGGCCCTGTTACTCTTTTCAATCATAAAATAGTTGAGGAAATTGCTGATTTTATCTTCATCGGTGATTTGGAATGTTCAGCAGATAAATTTGCACAAGTTCTCAACGAATATATCAAGACAGGGAAATGTGAACAGTTTAAGTTGATTAATGAATTATATTCAAAAAAATTTCACAAGTTAAGTTATACAAAGTGTCAAGGCGCACTTTCGCCCGTTCCACATTCTCACTATGTTACTTCACATTCAGCGTTTCCAAATAAGTTGCTTATTGAAATTGGAAGAGGTTGTATATGGAGATGTGCATTTTGTGTCACCGCATACACCAAAAAGCCAGTTAAGTTCGCAAATCTTGACGATGTTTTGGAAATCTTCGAAAAGTATCCAGATAAGGAATTTGGACTTATAAGTGCAACGATAACAGATTATCCATATCTTTCACAATTGCTAGAATACATAGAAAAGAAAGATATAAAATTTTCCGTTTCATCGATGCGTGTTGATAAGATAAACAAGCAATTGATTAGCCTTTTGAAAAGGTCTGATAGGCAGTCTTTCACAATCGCTCCAGAAGGTATATCGCAAAAGATGAGAGATGTTATGATGAAGGATATTACAACGGAGGAGATATTTAACGGTTTAATACTCGGAAGAGAAGTTGGATTTGAACATGTCAAACTTTATTATATCGTAGGCTTTGAAGAAGGTGAAGATGATTACACAGAATTTTTCAACTTTTTAGTTGAAGTTCAAAAGCTTGGATATAAACAAATTACATTGAGTGTAAATCCTCTCGTACCAAAGCCTTTGACACCGTTTGAAGGAAGGAAAATTATAGATAAGAAGACTTACGATGAAATAACAAAGAAAATAAGAAAAAATCTGCCCAAGAGTGTGAAGGCAGATTTTGAAAGTTACAAAGAGAGTAAATTACAGTATGATATTGCATACCTTCAGGGAAACGATACTATTGAATTTCTTAAAGAATATTTCCGAATCTAAATTTTTCCAAGTTTCATTGCAAATATTCCCGTTGAAAGTATAACTGCAGTTTCGAAACGTAAAATCTTCTTCCCAAGGCAGACACTTTTAAATCTTTCTTTTAATAGTTTAATTTCTTTTTTAGAAAATCCACCTTCCGGACCGGCAATGATTCCAACACTTTTTGAAATACGCTTAGGTATCTTTCTTCCTTTGAAATCGAGAATGTATGTACTTTCTGGAGCGATTGAAAATATATCGAGAAACTCTATGGATCTTATGGATGGAAAATGGTACCGTACGCATTGCTTGGATGCTTCTCTTACAATTAACTCGAGCTTTTCTTGTTTATCATCGTAATGACGTGATGCGTGTTCATTGTTGAATACATATATCTCATCAACGCCCAATTCGACAGCTTTTTCTATCGTCCATCTCAACCTTTCCCAACGTCCAGAAGGAGCAAATAAAACAAGCCTACCATCGGTTGGCGCTACAAATTCGTAATTTAAAACGTTACCATGGGCTTCATTCTTTCCAATTTCTTTGACAATTACTTTGTATTTTCCGCCATTTCCATCCGTTGCATCGATTATTTCGCCTTCCTTGATACGCATCACTTTCATATGAGTGACTTCATGTTCATCGAAATACACAGCATCGTTTTTTGGAATACAAAAATAAAGATTAGGCAAATTTAATCCCCCCGCTAATAACACCGCCCCGCTTAACATACACGGGGCGGTGGAGTATTTTATTTATACTTGAAACTAACAAAATTACCAGTGGAGAAGCTCTTTTTCCGTTTCTTTATCGAATATGTGCATTGTTGTCATGTCAAAGACAAGGTCAATTTTTTGTCCTTCTTTTGCTTGGCTCTTTGCGTTAACCCTTGCAACGAGTCTATCATCCCCAGCTATAACGTGCAACAATGTTTCGCTACCAAGTGGTTCAACTACGTCAACTGTAACTTCCGCAGTGTTCTCTGGTTTTGGAGCAATGGCAAACATCTTATCATAAATATTTTCTGGTCTTATACCGAATATTATATCTTTATCAACATACTTTGAAAGTTTATCTTCGTATTCTGCAGGTACTTTAAGCTTCAAACCACTTGTCTTAACCCACAAACCACCATCGCCACGTATAATCTTTCCGTTGATGAAGTTCATCGATGGGCTTCCTATAAATCCAGCAACGAAAATATTTGCAGGTCTATTGTAAACTTCGTATGGACTACCTATCTGTTGAATAACTCCGTCTTTCATAATAACAATCTTATCTGCCATGGTCATAGCTTCAACTTGGTCGTGTGTAACGTAAACAATTGTCGCTTCAAGTCTTGAGTGGAGTTTTTTCAACTCGGATCTCATTTGAACACGTAATTTTGCGTCAAGGTTTGAAAGAGGTTCGTCAAAGAGGAATACTTTTGGATGTCTAACTATTGCTCTACCAACTGCAACCCTTTGTCTTTGACCACCAGAAAGTTGTCTTGGTTTCCTATCAAGAAGGTGTTCAATTTCAAGAATCTTTGCAGCTTCTCTAACTCTTCTTTCTATTTCATCCTTTGGTACTTTTCTTAGCTTAAGACCAAATGCCATGTTTTCGTAAACGGTCATATGTGGATAAAGAGCATAGTTTTGGAACACAAATGCGATATCTCTATCTTTTGGCTCAACATCATTGACAACTCTACCGTCTATCTTTATCTCACCTTTCGAGATCTCTTCAAGTCCTGCTATCATTCTGAGTGTTGTTGTCTTTCCACAACCTGACGGTCCAAGCAAAACAACAAATTCCTTGTCTTCGACTGTAAAATTAGCATCCTTAACTGCTTCAACTTTTCCTTCGTATATCTTCCATACATGTTCAAGTACAACCTGTGCCATAGTCTATACCTCCTCCTCTGAACTACTATCTGAGATACTTTTAAATAAATCATCAACATTCAAATCTTTAAAAAGCGAAGGGTCACCAACATCAAGCAAATAAAGTTCCCAAACTCTGTCTATGAAGTCCAGCATCTTATTGTATCTATCGTAATTTATAATAACAGAGACAGGTTTACCATTTTTCGTAACCACGATATCCATGTTTTCTGAATCTTCAACGACTTTTGAGAATTTTGCTTTTGCATCAGCCAGTGAATAAAATTCCACCTTCGGTCTCATACGTAATCCTCCTTGACTATAATTATAGTCAAATTACCCAAAAAAGTAAACAAAAATCTAAATTGTTACTTTATATTTACTCAAAAGAAACATTAGAACCTAAAATCAGGTGTAAAATTTGACTGAACGGTCAATAAAAAAGTTGCGGGTTACGGGTTACAAGTTGCGAGGTTAACATAAAGGGCAAATTTAGAACAGTTCAGATTTGATTTAATTAAGAGCTTCTCAGCTCGTAACCCGAAACTCGTAACTCGAAACCAATATTTTAAAGTCAGGAGGGATACTATGGCAGTGGGTGGATTAAAGGGTATGGTTTATCATCAAGCTGGAAAGTTAGTTTCTTCTGTTATTAGAAAAGCAGATACGCAGACATTTGCAAAGTTACTTTTCACCATTGGAGCGTTGAGTAAAGAACCAGCAAAGAGTGGCTTGAAAAAGCTCGGATTGATGGCTCAAGAAGAACATCCGATGATTAAGAAGTGGATCGAGATCTTCCAAAAATCATCGCCACAATCTGTGGAGAAGATTATAAATAACTTGATAATCAATGAATTTGCCATTGGAGAGCCACTTAGACAAAAACTGATGCACGAACACAAGGTTGTTTTACCAAAACTTGGTGTTATCAGCCCGACGTATGCTTGTAATTTGAACTGTATCGGTTGCTATGCAGGATTGTACGGTAGAAAGTACGAACTTACGAAGGACGAAGTGAGAAGTATTCTTAAACAAGGCGAGGAACTTGGTATTTATTTCTGGGTTATCACTGGTGGCGAACCATTTTATTGGCCACACCTCATGGAAATTCTCGAAGAGTTCAGTGAACATTATTTCATGATTTACTCCAACGGTATTCTCATAACAGAAGAAAAGGCAAAGAAATTGGCTGAGCTTGGTAATGCAACAATTTCTATATCCGTTGAAGGTTTCGAGTCAGAAACCGATTGGAGACGTGGACATGGTGTATTCAAAGCTATACAAAACACCTGGGAAAGATTGAGAAGACATGGCGTAACATTCGGTGCGAGTGTTACCGCAACCCGCGTTAACCACGACATAATTATGAAAGATGAATTTTGGGACTTCCTTGAACAGAACGATGTAAGCTACGTTTGGATTTACCAATTCATGCCAGTTGGTCAAGATCCAGTTATGGACCTTGTACCAACACCAAAACAAAGATATGAAAGGTTCTTTAAAACAGACGAAATGAGGCTCAGTGGAAGATTTGCGTTTGTTGCAGACTTCTGGAATCACGGCTTTTTGACACATGGTTGTCTATCTGCAGGTGCAAAATACTTCCACGTCAACGCAAAAGGTTACGTTGAACCTTGTGTTTTCCAACAATTTGCAGTTGATAGTGTAAGGGAAAAGACTTTACTTGAGATATTCAAATCACCTTTCTTTGAATCGTACAAGAGGGCTATACCATTCTCTAATAATCTCTTTAGACCATGTCCAATAATCGATAATCCAAAAGTATTTAGAGCAATGGTTAAGAATTTTAATGCGATATCTCAACATGAAGGTTCTGAAAAGACGATAACCGAACTCGCTCCACAACTTGATAAACTTGCTCAAGAATGGAAAGAATATGCCGATAAACTTTGGTATGAATATGGATACGTGGAAAGATATCCAGTCAACAGAGGTATATACAATTACGAAACACGAATGAAGAGGTACGCAAACAAGGAAGAAGCCTTAAAGGTAGACAAAAAGCTCAATGTATAATGCTCCCCTAAGATTATACTTAAATATGTTTTTGCACTGGGGGCGCTTAACTTGACGGAAAAAATCAGAGAGAATAAAACAAAAGAAAAGATTATTGAAGCAGCAAGGAAGTTATTTTCAGAAAAGGGATTTGAAGGAGTTAGTATGGAGGACATTGCGCAAGCTTCGGGTGTGCGCAAGTCTCTTATTTATTATTACTTCCCAAGCAAAGAAGTGCTTTTTGAAGAAGTATGGATAAAAGTTATCGATGAACTTGAAAATGAAGTTTTCAGTGATGTGGAAAACGAGGGGAGTATAGTAAAAATAATCAAGAAAGTTATAAAGAGATACGTTGAGTTTGTTATGAACAAGGAAGAGTTAAGTAAATTGATAGCAAGGGAAAGACTCAATGTTCTGGAAAATCAAAATAACCTTTCAAATGCAAAAAGAAGATATGAGATATTTTTACAACGATTTGAAAGATTCTTTGAAAAGGGTAAAGATGAAAATGTATTAAACGATTTAGAGCCTTCAACTGCAACTGAGATTGTATCCTCCGTTGATGCAATTCCAAGAAGGGGACTATTAAAAAGTGTTGAAGATTTCCTTTTAAGGGTAATATTGAAGGAAAAAATAGTTGAGAAATAAGGAGGAAGTATAATAAAGTGAAATCTGTAAAAAAGAGTGCATTTTATTTTATCATCCTTATGGGATTGGTGAGTCTTTTTAGCGATATCACCTATGAAGGTGCGAGGAGTTTAGTTGGTCCATATTTAGGCTTGCTCGGTGCCTCAGCGTTTATAGTCAGTACAATAGCGGGTTTTGGTGAGTTGTTAGGTTATACGCTGAGATTTTTAACTGGGAAACTTGTCGATAAGACAAAAAGATACTGGTTATTTGCAATCATTGGTTATTCTATGAATTTGTTTGTTATACCAACACTTGCACTTACCAGACACTGGGCAGTAGCGGCATTGCTTGTTATACTTGAAAGAGTTGGAAAAGCTATGCGAAAACCTGCAAAAGATACGATAACATCTTTTGCAAGTAGTCAAGTTGGATACGGAACAGGTTTTGCGATAGAGGAGTTTTTGGATCAAATAGGTGCTACGATAGGACCTTTCGTGATGAGTTTGACTATAGCAAGAAATATCAAACTTGAAACAGTGGATGCGTACCGAAAGGCTTTTTCTTTTCTTGTATTTCCTGCACTTATAACGATTGGTATAATCGTTATTGCACGTATATTAGTTCCTAATCCAGAGAAAATGGAAAAAAGATCTGAAGAAAAGAAAGAAGTAAAACTTGATAAGAAATTCTACATGTACTTGCTTGGCATTTCGCTAATTGCTTTTGGTTTTTCTGATTTTGCGTTGATTGGTTTCCATGCACAGAAAGCTAATTTACTCTCACCGGCACTTATTCCAGTTGCGTATATGGTTGCTATGATTGTCGATGCTTTCGCTGCTTTGATTTTCGGAAGGTTGTTTGACAAAATAGGTTTAGTGACACTTTCTTTGTCCACATTAATTTCAGCTTTTTACGCTCTGTTTGCTTTCGGTAACACTGGAAAAGGAATAATGATTGGAGCTGTTTTGTGGGGAATAGGAATGGGTGCACAAGAATCTATTATGAAAGCCGCTGTAGCAAAAATTGTTGAGAAAGAAAAGAGAGCCACCGCTTACGGATTTTTCAACGCAATATTTGGTGTTGCATGGTTTGTAGGTAGTGCTGTGCTTGGAATACTTTACACTATCAACACCAAAAGCTTAATCGTCGTATCTGTAATTATTGAATTAGTTGCTGTGTTTGTTTTGCTGGGTTTGAGAAAATCAGAATCAAAATATTAATCCGAAAAATAAATAAGGGGTGCTAAGCACCCCTTTTCATTTTTTGCTCTATTCAATGTAAAGTTATCTTCTCTTTGTTACGCCTTGTTTCTTGTCTAGTCTTTTTTTGTACTCTGAATACGTCTTTTGGCTATCTTTCAGAAATTTTGCAAGTTTCTTTTCGAAATCTTCTTTTTTACTTTCTGCCTCAGTTTCTTTTGTCTCTTCTTTAAGAGAAAGTTCCCATTTACCGTCTCTACCCTTGCCGATTACCTTTGCTTCGATTTCCTGACCAACCTTGAGAAAGTCATCAACTTTTTGAACGTACTGATTAGAAATCTTAGAGATATGAACAAAGCCTTTTTCACCGTTTTCTAATTCGACGTTTGCACCGAATTTGAGTACTTCGACTACTTTTCCTTTTACTACCTGACCAACTTCCATAAAATATAACCCTCCTGAAAAGTTAGATTGGAAGATAGATTTTCGAATATCAATACTTACCTTCAAACTTCTTCTTAAACTTCTGAACGCGTCCTTCAGTGTCTACTATCAGGCCAGCACCTCCACTTCCTTTGTAAAGTGGATGACAGTTTGAACACACGTCAACTTTGAGTTGTTCTTTTGTTGTCCATATCTTGTGTTCCGCACCACATGCACATCTGACGTTTAAAAGTCTCATTTCTGGGTGTATACCCTTTTTCAACTTACGTCACCTCTCCTTGGAATTTTTTCGTCGATTAAATCACGTTATATAATACCATTTTTTTCTGACTTTTTCAAGTGCTATATTTTTACTTCCTTAAAGTTTTCTTGAATTGTGTTGAGTAAACTAATTGTTTGTCTCACATTTGAAAATACTGTATTCAATTCATCCAAGAACCTTTGTATAGACGCACTTATTTCTTCTGCCGTTGCTGAACTTTCTTCTGATATTGCGAGCAAGTTTTGTATACTTGTTGTTATTCCCTCAAGTTTTTGTGTTTCAGAATTCAAAGTATTGACAAGATTATTGAGTTGATTAGTTATCTGAGAGATAATTTCGCTTGATTCTTTACTCTTCGTAGCACTATCAGACAAACTCTTAGATTGATTTTTAAGTTCTTCGTAACCTTTGATAACACTGTTACTTAGTTTATCTATTCCTGAAGAGATGCTACCAAGGAACTGTGATATTTTAACTGCGGATGCCTTACTCTCCTCGGCCAATTTTCTTATCTCATCGGCAACGACTGCAAAACCTCTTCCTGCTTCTCCACTTCTTGCCGCTTCAATAGCAGCATTCAAAGCCAATAAGTTTGTCTGTTCAGCAATACTCATAACGGTGTTGGCGATATCCATAATTGCACTTGCTTGACCTCTTAATTTTTCGCTTTCTGATGCGATACTTTCAAATTCGCTACTCATAACGTTCATACCTGAAGCAGAGTTTTCAACACTTTTTGCGGCAGAGATTATCTTTTCAACGGCTATATTCAAATCATGGATTATTTGATTTTGTTGACCTATAGTTCGTGAAATTGTATCAACGTTCGAAGAAACTGCTTCGGAAATCCTTTCCGCATCGTTGCTAATTTGAACTGCCGTATCTGCAACTTGAGATGACAAATCTTTCATTGTATCGATTTGTTCTTGCACGACATTTGCAGAATCAAGGGTCTTTTTTGCAAATGTCATAATCTCTTCCGTATCACCTTGTAAGCCTATTAAAAATTCTCTCAGTTCAAAGACTGCTTCAGCGTTTTCCTTTGAAATTTCTTCAAATGATCTTTCACCTTTTATAAGTACCAAATTGTTGAAATCTTTCTTTTTGAAAACCTCTGCTATTTCTTTTGTTCCCTCTACACCTTTTTTGAAATCAAATAAACCGAAATAAACTCCTATCAGTACACCTACACCAGTTAGCAAAGAACCAAAAAGTGGTCCAAAAAACGTTGTAAATAGCCACGATAGTATGAAAGTTACAACAGGAAAAGCAACGAGATAAGTACTTAACATCGATTTTAATAACCCGAAGGAAAATGCTTTAAATAGCTTCAATGTAACTAACTTACCATAAGGTTTTGTGGATTTAACTTTAATCTCCAAAAATGAACCGGACGCACTGGTACCTTGGTCGAGTATCTCAACAGTAAGTGGATCATTAAAGAAATCAGCTGCACCTTTCAAAAGCCCCATGAAATAGTATCTGAAATCTCTCGATGATTCATAACGAACAATTGCGGTTTTTTCATCTACATATGTGAATTTAATCCTTGGTGGCTTAGCACCAGTTATTCTCCTTGTTAAAGCTCTATGTACACTGTCCATTGCACTCAGGAAAGACATACATCCTTCCTTTTTAAAATAGCTTGGATATACCGCGTGGAAAGATCTAATGTTATTATATCCAGTCTCTTCCCACAATTGTTCGTAGGTTTTTCCAACTCGCTGGGCTAATTTTTTCGAGAAATTTACTACTAAATCGTCTGAAACGTCGTTTGTTGGAACTACTAATTTTGAAGTATCGATTTTGAATTCATCAATAAGAGAATTAACAACAGAATCCCCATATAGCTTTTTCCAAGTAGAAAGCCAAACGTTCATGACGAAGCTCTTCATTTGCAGCACCTCCAGCTTTTATTTTTTTCAGTTGATTTAAGTCATGATATAATAATTATACCATATATGTTCCAAAAACTACAAATTCGAGGTGAATTTTTATGTGCAGAATGGCAGGTTTCAGCTCAAGTAAAGGTTTAGAAATAAGTAAAGTAATTAATTTCACAAAACGTATGGCGAGTCAAGGTATGGAATCACCCCATAACGATGGTTGGGGTATTGTTGCAATGAATAACGATGAGAAAATTATTCTTAAATCTATTAAACCAATATACGAAGATGAAAAAGTTAACTTTCTTTCTGAGAATCAAACATATAACTTAGGTATTGTTCACGCAAGACTGGCATCTTCTGGCTTACCAAAGACAACCCTTCAACTTCATCCATTTTACATAAACGGTAAATACTTTGCACACAACGGTACAATTAAAAGTGCAAAGAGGGAGAACATATACGACAGTGATACTTACGAATATTTTGAAAATATCGTTTCTTTTAAAGACACAATTGACCTTGCTCAAAAGATAAAAGATTATGCTCAGAAAAACAAATACAGTGGAATGAACTTTTTGATGATTGATGAGGTCGAAAAAGCCCTCTATGTATGTTGTTTATATACTTATTCCGAAAGGAATCGAGAGTATTTCACACTACATTATTACAACGATGACAATAACTTCATAGTTTATTCGGAAAAATTTTCCAGCGACTACAAACCGATGGAAAACGGAGAATTGTTGAAAATAGTCGCTGGAAGGATAGTTGATAGATTAATTATACTTTGATTAAGCTTTGACATCTCCACGTTTCACAAACTGCAACGTAATCAAAGACAAAGTCAAGAAAGTTATTGAAAGAGCAAAGAGCGTGTTGTAACCGATATTGTCGATGAATAACCCAGCAAGTGGTGGAGCTATTATGTTAGCAGCCATTGAGAAGAAGTAATAAAGTCCCGTGTAGCCACCAACTTTTTCTTCAATTGTCATATCAACAATTGTTGGTAAAGAATTAACATTTACCATTGCCCAGCCAAGTCCACCAATCGCAAATAATGCAAAATAAACCTTTGTAATCAAACTTGGATTATTCAAGCTAATTCCTACGAAGAATGCAAGTATTAAAACTAAGATTACTATCGATAGACCTATACTCATCGTTTTCCTTCTACCGAGTTTTGCACCTATAAATCCAGCTGGTATTGCGAAAATCATGAACGTCAAAGAGAAAAATCCAAGAACAAGAGCACCAGTACTTTCTTTGATGCCGAGGTTAAATTTAACAAAACTTGTAAAAAACGTCTCAAGTGCGTTGTAACCTATGAACCAAAATAGTATCGAAACGAGCATGAATAACAAGCTCTTTTCTTTTGAATAGAAAACATCCTTCATATTTTCTTTTAGCTCATCGAACGTCTTTTTGTATATGTTTTCAAATTTCATCTTTTCTGAACTTTTTCTTTTGTACTTTTCGTCTTCTTTTATAAATAAAACAACAAGCAATTGAGACAATAGCAAAATCACTCCACCAACATAAAAAGGTAAGCCATAGTTCTTATCATAAAGTGGCTTTCCAGCAAAATAAGCAAGTAACGCACCAACTCCACCCATGAAGTTTATAACACCGTTAGCTTGACTTCTGTATTCAGAAGGTGTTATATCGGGCATCAACGCGATAACTGGAGATCTAAAAAGCGCCATGAAAAAGTTCATGAATATGATATTCAACATCATAAGCCATAACAGTTGTATTGCACGTGTCAAAGGTATAAGCCCAAAAGTTACGGCGGCTAAAGGTGCACCGATAAGTATGTAAGGCATCCTTCTACCAAGACGTGTGCGTGTTTGGTCACTTATGACACCAATCAACGGTAACATGATAATCGCAAATAAATTGTCGATTGTCATTATAAAACCTATGACTGTCGATGATAAGTTGAAGTCTTTCAAAAAGATAGGCACATACGCGTTGTAAAGTGGCCAAACCAGGCTGATACCAAAGAAACCAAAACCAAGTAACAACAGGTTTTTAAAACTTATCCCACGTTTAACATCCTTCACCACTATCCCCCCTTGAGCTATTTCTTGCATTCTTATTTTAACATAGATTTGTTAATTTTCTTAGAAATTAATTTATATCACGGTCTTTCGTCTCAACACCTAAAAATCCAACGACAACCATTGAGACAATTGACAGTAAGGATATATAAAGGAATATCTCAAACAACGATTTATTTTTCGATAACATGAAACCGGCATATTGAGGAGCTAATATACCTGCAATTCTTGCGATAACCCCAGCCATACCATTTCCAGTTCCTCTTATAGCAGTTGGATAGAGTTCTGGTGTGTATGCATAAACAAGTCCCCACGTACCAAGCACAAACAAAGAAAGTAAAATAGCCACAATTATCAAAAGCATTTCAGAAGTAACAAACGCCCACAATAAAGCACTTACAGCCATTCCCATTGTATAAATAATCAATGATTTTTTCCTACCGATTTTCTCAATGAAATATGCAGCAGATAGATACCCAGGAAGCTGAGCAACTATCATAAAGAAAGTAAACCACAACGATTTTGCACTGTCTAAACCTTTTTGTGCAAAAATCTTCGGTGCCCACGAAAAAAGTGCGTAATAAGTAAAGCTAACGTTGAACCATTGAATCCATATCATTATCGTTCGACTTAGATATTCACCCTTTAGTACCTCTGTTAGCTTTACTCTGTGCTCAACCGTGTATTCTATCTCATCGGGTACTTTAATCGAAAAAAGTTCTTCCAATTTTCTCTTTCCATGTTTTTGAAACGCAAATTTTGGTGATTCTGGAAACTTCATTAACAATGGAAATAACAATATCCCACTGGCAAAGACAAAATAGCTTATACGCCAATCTTTATTTACCGTAATAACAGATATAAATCCGATGATTATACTTCCGATAGCCCAACTTGCTTCGAGCAAGACAAGGTACATCCCCCTGAGATTTTTCTTAGTAAATTCGGCAAGATAAGCATTTGCGGATGGCATCAACCCACCGTAACCTACACCAGCCAAAAATCGAAAGACAATAAACTGAGCTGGGGAGTTAGAGAAACCAATAAACGTTGTAAAAAGTACCGTGAACAAGAAATATATCATATTCGAAATCTTTCTTCCAAACAAATCAGACACTATTCCAACACTCAACGCACCAACTAACATTCCAAAAAACGTTGAACTGATGATATTCGCCGACGTGGAAATATCCAAATTCCAGAACTTAGATATACTCGGAAGTGTGAAAGACAACACGAGAACACCGGCTGCATCGAACATCCACATAAGGGATGTGATAAACAAAATCTTCTTCTGGTACTTCGGCGCTATCTGTTCTTCCAAAACTGCATCCAAACTTACCATAAACTTTCTGCCTCCTTTGTGAAATTGTATAAAGTCAATATTTCACTTGTTCCAAACAATAT
>CAZOAS010000001.1:18845-39231 GCA_964577745.1 uncultured Fervidobacterium sp. | reverse complement strand
AAAAAATGGTGCCGTACACCCCGCTTCGACATACCCGAACCCGGTCGTGTGTATTCGGAGAGGCTCTGGCCGGGCAACCCTACGGCACACACTTGCCTACTTAGGGCTGCTTCCTCCCGGACCTGACCCGGTTCGCAGGTAGTTGTTGCGTAGGACCCAACCTTCAACGCCATCGAATACACCGTTTCCGAACCCAGGTTGCCTCAGCCGGGGAATTCAGCCCCGCTAAGGTGGGTTTCGGGTACAGGGGACCACCGACCCCCCGCTTAGTACGGCACCGTTTTTTATTTTATCACTGATTTATTATTTTTCAATCCTTGAATTTGTGATATAATTGTTTCGGAATCCGGAATACGAAGTTCGGAGTCAGTATGGAAATAGAAAACAAAATAGTTCGAAAGTTCGTACAGAAAATTTTAAATTGAATGCAAGGGAGGGATGGGCATGGATATTAAAACTTTGACTATCCTTGATTTTTGTAACAAAGTTAAAGAGAAAAGCCCTGTACCAGGTGGAGGTGCTGTGGGAGCTGTGGCAGCGGCACTCGGTGGTGCGTTAAACTCTATGGTGGCTAACTTAACATTGGGAAAGAAAAAATACGAAGAGTTCGAAGGATTGATGCAAGAAGTACTTGAGAATATGGAACTCGTGGTTGAAAAATCGCTTAGACTTGCCCAAGCAGATGTCGAAGCATTCAATTCGGTTATGGAAGCTTTTAAATTACCAAAAGAAGATGAAACACGGGATGAAAAAATTCAAAAGGCACTAATAAAAGCCATAGAAACTCCTTTCCAACTGATTGAATGTTCGCGAGATATACTGAAGTACAGTGAGATTGTTGCTAAATGGGGAAATAAAAACGCAGTTTCGGATGCCTTCAGCGCCGCTGAGCTTGCAAGGGCAGCTTGTAAGATAGGTGAGTATAACGTAATGATAAACCTTAAGTCCGTGATTGATGAGAATTATAAGAACAAAATCTTGGATGAAATGTATGAGGTTATGAACGAAGCAAAGGTATATTACGAAAGAATACAGGAGTTGGTAAAAGAAAATGGGTTCACTAAGATTTGAGATTATCAACCAAATAGGACATGCAAGACGTGGTAGAATTCATTTACCACACGGTGTTGTTGAGACACCAACGTTCATGCCCGTTGGAACGAATGCTAATGTTAAACTCGTGACTCCACATATACTTGAAGAAAATAATGTTCAGATAATTCTTTCGAATGCTTTTCATCTTTATTTGAAGCCAGGACTCGATGTTATTCGTGAGTTTGGTGGACTTCATGAGTTCATGCGTTGGCAAAAACCGATATTAACCGATAGTGGTGGATTTCAAGTATTCAGTTTGAAGAAAGGGCAAAAGATAACAGACGACGGTGTCTGGATAATGTCGCCTATCGATGGTTCTAAACATTATATCACACCGGAACTTTCGATGGAGATACAAGCCACGTTAGGTTCCGATATCGTTATGGCTTTTGACTATTGTGCGGATCCAAAAGATGGTTACGATGAGGCTAAACGTGCGGTGAAACTCACAACTAAATGGGCAAAGAGAAGTCTTGAGCACTTAAGAAGAATTTCTCATCAGGCAATTTTCGGTATCATTCAAGGTGCTATTTACGAAGATTTGAGAGAGTTAAGTCTTGGAGAGATTTCTCAGTTTGATTTCGATGGTTTTGCTATTGGTGGATTAAGTGTTGGTGAGCCAAGAGAGGCGACGATAAAGATGGTTGAGTTTATCGCTCCAAAGATGCCATACGACAAGCCCAGGTATTTTATGGGTGGTGGTTCACCAGATTTGCTTGTTGACCTTGTTGCAAACGGCGTTGATATCTTTGATAGTGTTTTCCCAACACGTGTTGCAAGACACGGTCTTGCTGTAACTTGGAATGGAAAATTCAACATAAGATCAGCACGATTCAAATACGATAAAACACCTATCGATGAGAATTGTTCATGTTATACGTGTCGTAACTTTTCAAAGGGATACATAAGACACCTTTTTGATAGGCAAGAGTTACTTGGACAGATATTACTCACAATTCATGATGTGCATTTCATGATGGAATTTGGGCAAAAGATGCGTGAAAGTCTTGAAAATGGAACGTTTGAAGAATTCAAAAGGGGGGTCAAGAGTGCTTATGAAAAGAGTGATAACAATTAGTTTGTTTTTCATGGTGCTGACTGTTTTTGGAGCGTTCATCGATAATCCAGTGAATTTGATAGTCAACGGTAATGTAATTTCTATTGGTTCGGAAATTTATGAAGTATCTCCGTATACGTTGAAGATAGCTTGGCAACAACGTGAAGGTGTGTTGTGCGGTGAACTTGGTTATGAGACTGATATGGATTTCTCATATGGTATAGTTAATTACAAACTTTCCCATTTAAATAATTTTTACGGTTTGAATGTGAAATTTAATGTCTTGCCAACTGATAAGTTTTTCATCAAGTTGGATGCTGGTGGAAGGATTTTGTTAAGTAATAATGTTTTGGTTGATTTCGGTGTCAACGATTTAACATTAATTGCAATGGATAGTTCGTTAAGTGGCATTCCCGTGTTTTTTGGAAGTGTTGATATCGTACCTTTTAAAAATTTTGATTTATTTTTATCAGTTAACAACTTTGAAGCAAGTAAATTGAAGCTTTCAGCTGGTCTTGGAATCTTCGGTTTTCTTCCTATGAATAGACTGGCTGTTTCGTATAGTCCAATTTACAGGTTATCAGATGGACAACTATTCAATATCGTTGATGGAACGCTTCAGATTACACTACCGAACCTTGGTTTTTCTGTATCAGGATTTTATAATTTCTCCGATACAGTACCGACGGATGCATATTTGAAAGATAGGTACGGTATTAAGGTTTCCTTAGGAGTGAATATGTAACTATGGATAATCTCAAATCTGTTAAAATCTTAGGCGAGGATGATATACGAAGGTCTTTGATGCGTATAGCTCATGAAATCCTTGAAAAAAACAAGGGTGCGCAAGATATTGTGCTTGTCGGTATTATAACAAGAGGTGCGTTTCTTGCTAAAAGAATAGGAAAGAACATATCGATTATAGAAGGCGTCGATGTACCAGTCGGTTCACTCGACGTTGCACCGTTTAGAGACGATGAGAAAAGAACTTCCAAGGATGTTGACAGGAGTGAGGTTAATTTTGAAGTGAGAGATAAAAAGGTCATACTTATCGATGATGTGCTCTTCACTGGAAGGACTATAAGAGCAGCTATGGATGCCATAATATCCAGGGGCAGGCCGAAGAGCATCCAACTTGCTGTTTTAGTCGACAGAGGGCACAGGGAATTCCCAATAAGACCTGATTATGTAGGAAAGAACATTCCAAGTTCTAAGGAAAAAGAGTTAGTGAAAGTTCGTTTAAAAGAAATAGATGGTGAAGATGGCGTTTATATAATTAAGATGAACAGTTCGGGGGGAGAAGATGATGAGATATGATATTGAATTCAGGGGGAGTTACGCTCTTTTGAAGGTTTTTATAGGTCCAGGTGAAAGTGTAAAAGTTGAACCCGGTGCGATGGTTTATATGAGAGGACCTATCGAAGTTCAAACTTCCACTGGTGGTGTGTGGAAAGCGCTGAAAAGAGCTTTCCTCGGTGGAGAGAGTTTCTTCATGAACACTTATACTTCACACGGTAACGGTGAGGTGGGAATTGCACCTGAATTGCCAGGTGATATAGATGTTATTCCGATTAGTAATACATTGTATGTTCAATCGACTTCTTTTCTGGCAAGCGATACTTCGATCGATATAGATGTTTCTTTCGGCGGATTTAAATCGTTCTTTTCCGGTGAAGGGATATTTTTGTTGAAATTACAAGGATACGGTGATGCCGCAGTTTCTTCGTTTGGTGGAATTAAAATGCTTGAGCTTCAACCGGGTGAACAGATAACTATAGATACCGGGCACGTTGTTGCATTTGATGGCACGGTGAATTGGAGTGTTAAAACGTTTGGTGGTTTTAAATCAACCATTTTCGGTGGCGAAGGACTTGTTTGTACATTTACAGGTCCTGGAAGAGTGTACATTCAAACGCGTAATTACCCAGCGTTCGTAGAGTGGATAAAATCACTCGTCCCACGCGAAACGGGGAGCAAATAAAGAAGATTCAGTACCGAGTTACGAGTTGCATGATAAGACAGTTGATGAAAGTTAAAATTTAAAGGAGGAATTTTCATGAAACTCTTTGGTACGGATGGTATTCGTGGTGTTGTAAATGATGAACTCACGCCCGAGATTGCTTTTAGGCTTGGAAATGCACTTGGAAAATATGTAGATAAAAGGATATTCATTGCAAAGGACACACGAGCAAGTGGTGATATGCTCGAAGCGGCACTTATCGCAGGAGCAACTTCAGCAGGTGCCACTGTTTACAGATGTGGTATTTTACCAACTCCAGCGCTGGCTGTTATCACTAAACTCGAAGATGCCATTGGAGTTATGATTTCGGCTTCGCATAATCCACCAGAATTCAATGGATTAAAGGTAATATCAAGAGGTTTCAAATTACCTGATGAAGTTGAAGAGACTCTCGAAAAGCGTATGAAAGAAGTGCATTATTCTCCGTACAATGAAATAGGGTGCGTTGTAGATTACAAACTTGCATTTGAAGAATATACTAATTACGTTATCCAGCAATTTTCTGATATCGATTTAAGTGGTTTGAAGATCTTAGTCGATGCTGGTCATGGTGCTGCGTACGAAACCACCCCGTACGTTCTTAAAAAGCTTGGTGCAAAAGTTGAGGTTATTAACAACACACCGGATGGTTATAATATAAATGTTAACTGTGGGTCGACGGTTCCAAAGCAAGCGATATCAAAGATGACAAACCATAACCTTGCGATATTACACGATGGTGATGCCGATAGGTGTATCTTACTCGATGAGAAAAAAGAAGAGGTACACGGAGATAAAGTAATGGGTATATGCGCACTGAAGATGAAAGAAGAAGGAAGATTGAAAAACGATACAGTTGTTGGTACAGTTCTATCGAATATGGGATTGGAAGTCTTTTTGAGAGAACACGGCATAAAACTTGTTCGTACTAAGGTTGGAGATAGATACGTGCTTGAAAAAATGATGGAACTAGGTGCCAATATAGGTGGCGAAAGAAGTGGGCATATAATATTCTTAGATAGAAATACAACCGGAGATGGGTTAATTACCGCATTGGAAGTAATCCGTACAATGGTCTTAGCTGGTAAAAGTCTTTCTGAACTTTCAAGCATGGTACCAGATTATCCACAGATAATGATAAATGTTAAAACGAAAAATAAAGTTGTCATTGAGCACGAAGAAGTGAAAAGATTGATAGAAAAGTACAAAAGGGAAGATACCGATATCGTTGTAAGAGCATCTGGAACGGAACCACTTGTAAGAGTTTTTGTCCAGGGTCCTGAGGAATCGTACATCTCAAATGCTGCTTATGAAATTGCTGGAAAGATAGAGGAACTAACGAAAGGAGAGGAATCTGAATGACGAAGGATGAACTTCGCACGGCTGTGTGGAACAAACTAAAGGAAGTTATCGACTGGGAAATAGGGCTTGATGTTGTTACGCTCGGGTTAGTTTACGGAATTGATGTGGATGATAATAACAACGTAAAGGTACTGATGACGATGACAACACCAATGTGTCCACTCGCTGGTGGTATTATGGGTGATGCGGAAATGAAGATTAGGTCAATAGAAGGTATAGGTAATGTTGAGGTAGAACTTACATTCGATCCACCGTGGACACCTGATAGAATAGACCCTGTTGTGAGGAAACAACTCGGGATATGAGTAAAAAGAGGGGAAACAACACTGAATTTTTACAAAATTTAACTATCTCTCAGGTTTTGAAATTGTACAAGCAAAGAGGGCTTCCCGAGAGGGAAGCTTTGATTTTGATTGGATATGCCATGAATAAACCAAAAGAATTTGTAATTGCTCACGATGATTTGATTTGCCCTGAAGGCGCAATTAACCTTTTGGAGAAGCGTTTAAATGGTTATCCTCTGCAGTATATAATTGGTGAAGTTGAGTTTTACGGGCGTAGGTTCTTCGTTGAAGAAGGAGTCTTAATCCCCCGCTGGGAAACGGAAGGACTTGTTGACATAGCAATTGAATATATAAAGAATTATGATTTAAAATACGCGTTAGATATAGGTGTTGGCAGTGGTGTTATATTGGTGACACTTGCTTTGGAAACGGGGATAAAGGTTTTTGGAACAGATGTAAGTGAAAAGGCTATCAATGTAACGTTGAAGAATGCAAAAAGGTACAATGTAGAATGCGAAGTTAAGCTGGGAGAATTTGCCGAACCATTCATAGAGAGATTTGATAGTATTCAACTGATAATTTCAAATCCACCTTATGTAAGAGAAGGTGCAAAATTACAGAAAGAGTTGGATTTCGAACCAAAACAAGCACTATTTGGTGGCGAAGATGGACTAAATTTTTACAGAATCTTCTTTAATCGTTACAATATTGACGGTAAAATAGTAGTGATGGAAATAGGAGAAGACCAAGGCGAGGTTTTGAGACAGCTAACTGGCGGGATAATAAGAAAAGACCTTGCCGGAAAAGATAGGTACTTAATAGTGGATAGATACAATAAATAGTATCAAAAGGAGGAGTTTAAGATGAAGGTTGTACTTTTACAGGATGTTCCAAAGCTTGGAAAGAAAGGTGAGGTAATCAACGCATCTGATGGTTATGCAAGGAATTTCCTTATCCCAAAAGGACTTGCAAAAGAAGCAACACCTGAGGTTTTGAAACAAATTGAAAAAGAAAAAGAAGAAGAAAGGAAAAGGCAAGAAGCGATTAAGAAAGAAAGTGAAGCCTTACTATCAGAGTTACACAAACACGTGTTTAAGATAAAAGCAAAAGCTGGTGAAGGTGGAAAGTTATTTGGTTCTTTAACAAACGCAAATATCGCGGAAGAAGTGACAAAAACACTCGGTAAGGAATTCGACAAAAGATGGATCGTGCTTGAAAGCCCTATTAAGTCGGTGGGTATATACGATGTGTTGGTCAAACTTCCAGGTGGCGTTTCAGGGAAGATAAAGGTAGAAGTGGAAAAAGAGTAATTTAAAGGGGTGTAATGATATTGAATTTCATAGCATTCAGTAAGGCGCTTTATTCAACGTGGATATACTATTCTCCAGAACGAATACTTTTCGATGCTGGAGAAGGTGTTGCAACAATGCTCAGTAACAAAATATACGCAGTAAAGCACGTATTCTTAACGCACGGACATGTTGATCATATAGCTGGGCTCTGGTCGATAATCAACACACGAAATAATGCGATGGGAGATAGAGAGAAACCTTTAACAGTATATTACCCTGAGGGCAACCGTGGTATAGAGATGTACGCAGATTTTTTGAAGCGTTCTAATAGTGAGTTGCGATTTGAATTGAAATTCGTTCCAGTTAAGCATGGGGAAAAGATTTTTCTGAGAAACTCCGGTTCATTTGTAAGGTACGTACAACCATTTGCAGTTAACCACACTTACAGCGAAGTTTCGTTTGGTTATCACGTGATAGATGTCAGAAAGAGATTAAAAGAAGAATACAAAAATTTACCAACACAAGTTATCTCAAAGCTTGCCAGAGAACTTGGAAGTGATGGGATAACTGAGAGCTATGAGAAGAAGATTCTCACAGTATCTGGAGATACGATATTACTAAAGAAAGAAGATGTTATGGATACCGAAATTCTCTTCCATGAATGTACGTTTATGAAAAAGGAAGATAGGAAATTTAACAACCACGCATCGCTCGACGAGGTCGTAGAACTGGTCAAAGATACAAACGTTAAGACGCTCGTTTTGTATCACATTTCTTCAAGATACGTGAGAGGGCTTGAGAGAGCTATTAAAAAGATAAATATACCAAATACCAATATAATGTTTGTACACCCCGAAAAGATTTTTGAGTTCTGAAGATATATTCAAATATTCAAAGAAGGTGTATAAGTTTTGCGAAACATCATATTTTTGAGTGATTTACACGTCGGTGATGGTAGTAGCAAGGATGACTTTAATCAAGACGAACTTTTTGAAAGTTTAGTCTCAGATTGGAACAAACTTGAAAATCCGGAAATTGTTATAGTTGGTGATGGTTTTGAAATATTGGAATCGAACGCTGTCCGAAATCTCGGACTTATTGGTTTTTGGGAAAGTGTCGAAAAACTTGATGGAAAAGTTATAAATGATATTCAAAAAGCACATCCAAAAGTTTTCGAATCACTCAACAGGTTCAACGGAACTGTATGGTATGTGATAGGCAATCACGATTATTACATATTTAAAAATCGAAAGCTTCAAGAAGCGTTAAATGAGAAAATCAAAAATCTCAGAATCGTGCCTTACTATTACGATGAAGAAAGTGCAATATTGGCAATTCACGGTAATCAGTTCGATTCGATAAATAAATTCACACAAGTTGATGGGGAATTAATACCACCGCTTGGTGATTTTATAGCAAGGTACATGATGGTGAATTTTGATGAGGATTTAAAACAACATCTTCCTGAGCATGTTGTGAGAGATTACGATAATGTAAGACCTACACTTGATGTTTTTTTGTGGCTTGAGAAAATTGCCAACGTGTATGAGAACAGTGTTGACTTGCTAAAGTTATGGATAGACAACTTTATCGAAATGATGAGGGAAGAAGAGGCAAAAAACTGGATGAAAAAAAATTATCCACTCGTGAGTAAGCTTTCGATACTTTTTTTGAACAAAGTTGGTGGTATAAAACTCGGGGAAGTTATTGTGAGAAGTGTTATGAATATCAGAAAATTGAAGAAAACAGATTATCTAAAAAAAGCAGCCAAAAAGATCTTCAAAAATCCACAGATGCTGAAAAAATACCTTGATGGTTATATCGATAATTCAAAAGATTTCTTTAATATAAATCAGATAGATGGATTAGTTGTCGGTCATAGTCACAGACCCGCTTTTGAAATAACGAAGGTGAATGATCAGTTGAAATTTTTTATGAACTGCGGCTCGTGGAAACCTGTTGTTGAGAGAAGAACTCATGGGATATTTCAAAGGTACTTTGAGATATTTTATGGTATTGCAAAAATTGACAAATCAGATGTTGAGATTATTACTGGAACGATAAACAAAATCAGAAAACGGGAAGTGATAGATTGAAAGTTATCACATGTCATAGCAATCCAGATTTCGATGGGTTTGCCAGTTGTGTAGGACTTAAGAAAATCTATCCAGAATACGAAATAGTAATTGCAGGAAATCCTGTGCAAAATCTCAAAGAATTCCTTAGATTTTACGAGGATTACTTCCCGTTTATTACGGAAAATGAATTAAAGAAATTTAATGAAAGTATTGAGGAACTAATAATAGTGGACACTCCCGGTTTGGATCGCATTGGCGATGAAATAAAAGCTAAGTTAAATCAAGATACAAAGATTACGGTTATCGACCACCATCCGGATATCAGAAATGCCAGTGACACAGATGAAAAAAGAACGAAGAAACTTTTAAAACTAACAGGTGCGGCGACAACAATCGTTGTTGGTATGCTCAAAGAGAAAGGTGTAAAACTTTCAAAAGAAGAGGCAACGCTCTTGGGAATTGCTATCTACGAAGATACCGGTAGTTTTCTTTACTCAAGTACGACTTTGGAAGATTTAGATGCTATCATGTACCTTTTTAACAACGGACTTCAACTGAATATCGTTTCTGAATACATAAGATTCGATTTGACAATCGACCAGAAGATGATATTAAATAATCTGTTGCAAAATGCGAAGAATTACAATATTGAGAATTACCAAATCACAATTTCGATAGATGAGGCAGAAAAATTCGTTGGTGGACTTTCGGCGATAGTTTCGAAGTTTTGGTATGCTCAGAACGTTGAAACGTTTATAGCTATCGTACGTATGGGAAAGAAAGTTTTCGTAGTCGGGAGAACAAAATCGTCTGATATCGATTTGGCAAGTTTAATGAGCGAATTTGGTGGAGGAGGACATCGTCAAGCAGCATCCGCAACGATAAATATAGCATCGGTTGAAGAAGTTGAACACAAGATACTACAGCTCTTGCCAAAGTACATTTCATCGGGCTTAAAGGCAAAAGATATTATGTCATCGCCCGTTCGCACCGCACTTTCAACGGAAACTATAGAAGAGGTAAACAGGGTGATGGAAATAACAGGGCACAGTGGTATGCCGGTTGTTGAAGGTAATAAACTCGTAGGAATAGTCACAAAAAAATCTGTAGATAAGGCTCTCAACCACGGACTCGGCAAACGCCCAATAAAGTCAATTATGACATCTAAGTTAATAACGGCAAAATTGGATACTCCAGTTAGTCAGTTAAGAAAGCTAATGGTGGAAAACGATATAGGTAGGATTCCCATACTCGATGAAAATAACATACTTGTTGGTATAGTGACACGTTCTGATATCATACGAACACAAAATGTATCGCAAAGTAACTTATCCGCGAAAGAAACTTACACTATCCCTTCGTTTAAGAATCTGAGTTTTCTAATGAACGAAAGATTACCAAAACGTGTGGTAAATTTGCTTAGACTTATAGGTTTTTACGGCAATGAAACAAACTCTCCTGTTTATGTAGTTGGTGGATTTGTAAGAGACTTATTACTTAACATTGAAAATTACGATATCGATATCGTAGTGGAAGGTAACGGTATAGAGTTCGCAAAATACGTAGCAAGTCAATTAAATGCAATTGTGGTTCCATATGAAAAATTTTTCACCGCCACAGTTGTATTCAAAGATGGTTTCAAAATTGACGTAGCAACGGCACGAACTGAATACTACGAAAGTCCTGGGGAATTACCACAAGTTGACATAAGCACTATCCGTAAGGACCTGTACCGAAGGGACTTTACAATAAACGCAATGGCGATAAAACTTAATCCACAAGAATTTGGTACGTTGTACGACTTCTTTAACTGTCAAAAAGATCTGGAAGAAGGTATAATAAGAGTACTTCACAATTTAAGCTTTATTGAAGATCCTACAAGGATGATAAGAGGTATAAGGTTTGAACAAAGGTACGATTTTCGTATGGAAGAACATACGTTATCTTTACTTAAGAAGAACCTCGAAGAAAATTATCTTGAAAGGGTATCTGGTTCAAGGATAAGACAGGAGATTGAAAAGATACTGGAAGAAAAATCACCTCTCAGAGCTATCAAAAGAATGGCTGAACTTGGTATGATTAAGCATATATTTCCAAAAACATATTATACGATGGTCATGGAAGAAAAATTAGAAAGGCTGTTTGCTTTTATGCCATTTCTTAGAGATAGATTCGAAAATTTCAACGATTTTTACGCTCTTTCAACTGTACTTCTTGAATATTATGATAAATCTTCCCTCGAAGAGATGAGAACGAAGTACGGGTATCCGAAAAAGTTTGTTGAAAGTCTCAAGTACACGGAAAATATGATTCTACCAGTGAAATCAATGATTGAAAACAAGTATCCATTTTCGGACATTTATAAAGTTTTGGGAAAAGCTAACGCATACGTATATGCGCATATATCAGCTTATCTCACTCCAGAAGGTCAGCAATATTTGATCCAGTATATCGATACCGTTCAAAACACAAGACTTGAAAACGTGACAGGTAAAAAGTTAATTGAAAAATATCAGCTCAAATCTGGTCCTATTCTAAACACTATACTTGAAGAAATCTTTTGTAAAAAACTTGATGATAAAAACTTAAACGAAGAAGAGTTTATCGAGCAACTGATAAAAAGCTATTTGACTGAGAATAGTAAATTAATTTAAACCTTTTTAAACTTTACTGACCCGAGTGTGGTGATGAGTTTGAGAAATAGTTCTTTAAGACGATATATGCCATTCATCATATTTTTCTTGATGTTTTGCTATGTTATCTATGGACTTGTTAAAGTCCAAATTCTCGAGCAAATAGAAAATAGAAAGATACTCATCGATTTAATTGGTAAAAGCAATTATGTTCGTGGATTAAGAGGGACAATTTATTCTTCAGATGGTGTGAAGTTAGCTTGGAGTGAAAAAGTTCCAATAGTAACATTGAATAATTATTCTGAAAAAGATGAAGAAACACTCAAAAAGTACCTCTCCGTTGACCAATTGGCTATTTTAAAGAATACAGGAAAAGCTGAGATAGATTGGGAACAGGCTTTTTTACTTAAAAGTATGGGCTACAAAGTTTCCACTGTGGAAAAGCGCCATTCACATGGCTTTTTGTATCATTTGATTGGTAGTGTAAATGTTGATGGAGATGGTATGGCAGGGATAGAGTATACTTACAACGAAGTTTTGAAGGGTAAGATAGGTGTTTCTTACAGTATAAAAACACCCGGTGGAAGGTTTGAGCAAGGTATTATAGAAAGTGAAGCGGAAAATGGTATGGATTTGCAAACATCGATAAATTTCAAACTTCAAAAGTTCATATACGATATGTTGACGGAAATGGATACGCCATCTGTTGTAATAGTTTCTAAACCAAAAACGGGCGAAATAGTAGCGATGGTGTCTTATCCAGCTCCAGATGTGGATTTGAATAACTTAGATTCGTTAACGTGGCAAAGATTTGTAAATGACCCTATGAAACCTCTTTTGAATCGTGCGATATCAAGTACATACCCTCCGGGGTCAACTTTCAAAGTTATCACCGCTCTTGCACAGTTGTTGTACAGTCAACCGAATGTTGTGAATTGTGGTGGAATTTTCTATTACCGTGATTCTAAGGGAAGAGTTACCGGTAAGTACAAAGATTGGCTGTTATCAGGGCACGGAACTGTTGATATAAAAAAAGCCATAAGGGTTTCATGTAATGTGTATTTCTACAATGCTGCATTGGATGTTGGTATAGAAAATTTAATTAAGGTGTCCAAATCTTTCGGCATCGGTGAAAAGACAGGTTTAAATATTCCTGGTGAAGTCAAGGGAATTTTGCCGGCCCCAGAATGGAAGTATAACAATTTGAAGGAAAAATGGTACCCAGGTGATACTATTCTTTTTGGTATAGGTCAAGGATTTTTGAGTGTAACGCCTTTGCAGATGGTGAATCTTTACAATACGATAGCAAACAGAGGAGTAATAGTTAAGCCTAAGCTCGTTGTAAATGAAGAAAATGCTGAAAAGAAGGTCGATATCGAAATCCCGGATAGTTATTGGGATACTATTATAGAAGGTTTAGAACAGGTGACAACTGTTCAGGGTGATGCTTCTTACGGAGGTACCGCCGCAAAACCTTTTAAGGGATTTCCGATAACCGTTGCTGGAAAGACCGGTACAGCTCAAACACACGATGGTGAACCACATGCTTGGTTTGTTGGGTTTGCACCAAGTAAGAATCCGATGTACACTGTGCTTGTACTGATAGAACATGGACAAAGTGGTGGACATAACGCCGCTCCTGTGGCACGCAAAATCTTTGATTATATGTATCAAAACGGCTTTTTCAACGATAAGAGTTCAAAATGACAGGATTTATCGTAATTGAAGTTGTCTTATAGTTATTTTACCCCAAGTGAATGTGATAACTGAAGCGATGGCGTTCCCTATGACTATTCCCCACCAAACACCGCTCAGTCCAAAGTGCAAAATATCAACGAATAACCACGTCCAGAAGATTTGGAACACAATTGTTCTCAGAATGGTTGTGATAAGGCTCTTGAAACCTTGACCGATACCTTGAAACATGCCGGAAGTTAACATACCAAGTGGTGTACCCGGTAAGAATAAACACAATGTTTTTAACGCATGTGAAATGTTGTCCAAGAGGCTTTCAGATGCTTTTGAGTATGCAAATAAAAATGCAAGTGGTCTTGAGAAAAGAAAAATAAATGCCATAATAGCAAGACTGAATATTTCACCAAATTTTATGGCAAAGTACAATGCTTTTTCAAGTTTATCGATATCTCTCGCACCGTATGCAGCACCTGTAACTGGAGTAACCGCTGAAGAGATCCCAATAATTGTTAATGTCCCAAGGTTAATTATACGCCATGCACCGGTAAATGTTGCAACCCCCATGTTTCCCCCAGCTTTTGCAGCAAATATGTTCAGGATGTATATCGCAACGGACATCGTTATCTGAGCAAGTGCTGTTGGAAAACCAACTACGGATATGTCTTTAAGATAAGCTGAATTATATGAAAAACTTCTAAATGAAATTTTTAAAAAGGTACTTTTAGAGAAAAAGAGAAGATATGTTAAAATTGCCGAGGCGGAAATTATAGAAATTCCAGTTGCCCATGCTGCACCTTCAATGCCAAGCTTGAAAACATAAATGAATATTGGGTCAAGTACGATATTTAAAATCGAGCTGAATGTAACAGCGTACATCGGTCTTTTTGAATCACCTTCACCTCTGAGAATACCTATGGCTGTGTTGTTGAACATGAGAGGTAATGTGAAAAGATATATTATGAAACCGTATCTGTACGCCTTTTCCAAAGCTTGACCAGTTGCTCCAATACCGGTAAGTGATGCTTTGAGAGAGAACATACCTACAATCATGGTGAAGACACTTAGTATCAGAGCTAACAAAATCGAATGTTCGGCAACCGAGTTGGCACCGTTGTAATCTTTTGCTCCTATTTTTCGTGATATAGCTGAACTTGTACCGATTGTAATACCAGCTGCAATGGACATGACAATCATGAATATCGGAAAGAAAAAGCCCATAGCGGCAAGGTCTATAGGTCCCAGTCCAGCTACCCAGATTGCATCAACGAGGTTGTATACAGTTTGCACAAACATGGAAATCATATTTGGAATCGAAAGCTTTATTATCGCCTTTTTATAATCACCAAGCAGTAAGTCTACATTTTTATTTTGCGACATTGAATTACTGAACCTCCTTTTGGAAGTTTTTCATGATTTCAATAGCATTTAATGCAACTCTTTCACGGTCTTTTCCACCGACAAGTCCAAAATTGGCGTACATCGGTTTGAGTTCATGAGCCGTTGTAACATATTTCAAAAGAGCACCACACATAGTTTTCTCTGGAAATTTTATCATCTCTTTGCCAGCTAACATCCTTGATACGTTAATCCCCACGTATAAGCCTGTCATAGCCGATTCAACGTAACCTTCAACACCGGTAATCTGTCCCGCAAAAAATACATTTGGATTTGATTTCAATCTTAAAAATTCATCCAGCACCTTCGGTGAATCGATGTAACTATTTCTGTGCATGACCCCGTAACGTAATATTTCAGCGTTCTGCAAACCAGGTATGAGCTGAATTATGCGTTTTTGTTCCCCCCATTTCAATCTCGTCTGGAAACCGACGATATTGTACATCGTACCTTCGATGTTTTCTTTTCTTAGTTGAACAACAGCGTACGGTTCTTTCTTCGTTCTTGGGTCTATAAGTCCAACTGGTCTCAACGGTCCATACCTCATAGCATCCTTTCCACCTCTGGCTATCTCTTCTATTGGTTGACACCTTTCAAAGAGCAATTTCTTGTCGAAGTCTTCCATTTCGATAACTTGTGCATTCACAAGTTCATTCCAAAAATGTTCGTATTCTTCCTTGTTCATCGGACAGTTTATATAATCTCCCGTACCAACACCGTATCTATCGGCAACAAAGCAGATGTTCATATCTATACTTTCTGCACTTACAATTGGAGCAACAGCATCGAAGAATTTGAAAAAGCCACCTGTTTTCTCAACAATCCACTGAGCAAGTTTACCTTCCGTTGTAGGTCCTGTGGCGATAATCCATATACCATCTTCTCGCGGGCTTTCAACTTCCTCCCAAACAACTTCAACAAGATTGGTGTTCAACAAACGTTCGGTTACGCAATCTGAAAATTTTTCTCTATCAACAGCTAAGGCTTTACCGGCTGGTACCCTGTGTTTTTTTGCACATTCGAGTATTAAACTATCCCAAATCTCCATCTCAGCTTTTAACAAACCTTCGGCGTTTTTCAGTTCCACAGATTTGAGAGAATTGCTACACACAAGTTCGGCAAATTTTTCACTGGTGTGTACAGGTGATTTTTTTATTTTTTTCATTTCGTGGATCGTGACTTTATAACCGTTTTTCGTAAGTTGCCATGCAACTTCACTACCGGCAAGACCCGCACCAACTATATGTACTTCAGATATTTTCTCCATTATTTGCATACCCCTTTCTAACTTTTAATTTTCTGATATTCTTCAGCACCTTAGAATTTTACCATAGACATAAGAGATTGAACATAAAGATTCTTCAAAACCGACTATCCAAAATTTGGAATATGTATTAAACTATAATTGTAGAAAAACAAGGAGGTGGGTTTTGTGTACGATGCAGTGATTATAGGCGGTGGACCTGGAGGATATGTCTGTGCAATTAAACTTGCTCAATACGGGAAGAAAGTCGCACTTGTTGAAAAAGAAAACCTCGGTGGGACTTGTACAAATTGGGGTTGTATCCCGACAAAAGCTCTTTTAACCGCAACGCATTTACTCGATGAAGCAAAAGAAAAAGCCGATAAGCTTGGACTAAAACTTACAGTTGAAGGTTTTGAACTATCGAAGATCATGGCTCATGCACAAAAAAGTATCATGATGTCGAGGAAAGGTATAGAGTACTTGATGAAAAAGAACAGTATAGATGTTATAAAGGGAACTGGAGAAATTGTGAACAAGAACAAAGTCAGGATAAAAGAGACAAACCAAGAGATAGAGTGTCAGAATTTAGTGCTTGCGCATGGTTCGGTTCCAGTGATCTTTCCACCCTTCAATGAAGTGGAAGGAATATGGACGAGTAACGATGTTTTTAAAATGGATAAGTTACCTGAGAGTATCTTGATTATCGGTGGTGGAGTTATAGGTGTTGAGTTTGCAACATTTTTCAGTTCACTTGGTACAAAGGTTGTAATTGTTGAACTGGCAAATCATATACTACCTTACGAAGATGACGACGTAGCTGATGAAATTAAAAAGTCTTTCGCCAGACGCAACGTTGAGATAAGAGAGAAAAATAAGGTTAGTGAAGTACAAAAAACAGATAAAGGTTACAAGGTAACAGTTGCACTTCCAGATGGAAGTGAAGTAAATTACGAAGTGGAGAAAGTACTCTTAGCTGTGGGAAGAAAACCGAATATACCAGATGATGTCAAAAGCTTAGGTGTTGAAATAGAAAAAGGTGTTAAGACAGATAACAGAATGCAAACTAACATCGAAGGTGTGTACGCTATAGGTGATATAAGAGGTCAAGTTATGCTTGCACACGTTGCATCGTACGAAGGTATAGTGGCGGCAAAGAATATAGCAGGCATGGAAGCTCATATGGATTATTCAGCTATCCCTTCGATTATATTTACTAATCCAGAAGTTGCTTCAACTGGAGTGAGAGAAAAAGATGTGGAAAAAGGTAAAGTTAAAATCTCAAAATTTCCACTATCAGCCAACGGTAGAGCACGAACGATGCTTGAAAATATTGGTTTTGTGAAAGTGATAGCCGATAGTGAAAAAGATACCGTCTTAGGTGTGACCATAGTCTCTCCAGTTGCCACAGAACTTATCATGGAAGGTGTTATAGCAGTCAAAAATAAATTAACAGCTCATCAACTGGAAGAGTCAATCCATCCTCATCCAACGTTGAGTGAAACCACACTTGGGGCCTTGGAAGGAATAGTTGATAAGCCTATTCACTTGTAAACAAAAAACATCCAACCTTTCGGTTGGATGTTTTTTTAATACAAAACAAACGAAGCGTAACCTACTGTATATGAGTAATCTTGTGAAAATTCAGCACTTGTGGCGTGATAAATAAGCTCAACATTTGCAAAAATGTTTCTAACAACAGCAACAGGTCCCGGCCCACACATGGTTATATCATATTTTTTGATATTTTCATACAACCCTTGAAGGTCGTTCGTCAAAATTTTTTCTATAGCACGTTCATCTTTTTTTATGGTTATTTCGTGAGAGTCGTAATGGTTAAAATCAGAAGATGCAACTAAGAGCGTTTCCGGATATTCTTTTAGAAGTTCTTTTATTCTTTCAGAAATTTTCAAAGCTGTACTTAACTTTTGGTCTCTCATGCATATGGGAACTATTTTAAAATCTCCAAACGCATATTGTAATAAAGGTAGTTGAACCTCTATGGAATGCTCGTACAAATGCGCCATTTCGTCTTCAAAGATTAATCCATTATCGATAAGCTTACTTGCAATCTCCTCATTAACTTGTAAAGCTCCAATTGGAGTTTGCCATTCACCTTCCTTCCAAACGGCAATTGATTCACCGTATCCTGTGTGATTAGGACCCAATACTATCACATTTTTCGGTTTTCCAAATCGCAATGCATTTTTGATGCCAAGTCCCGCCGTTTTTCCGCTGTAAACATAACCAGCATGTGGTAGTATCAATCCAACTGGATGTTCGAGATACTTATCTTGCGCTTTTTCACCTATAAAAGCTTCGCAAGTCTTTTCAAGCTGTATCGGTGTACCCGGATAGAATTTACCAGCAACAACAGGTTTTCTATTCATCCTTTCCACCTCATAAACTGTCTTCGCAAGCTCACTTACCAAGTTCAATCACTTTTGCTGTCAAGAATATAGTTATGTTCCTTTGCTCAACTGTTTCTTTTGTCCCCTTAAACAACATACCTATGATAGGCAAATCACCAAGTATCGGCACTTTCCATTCCGCTTTACTTTTTTCATCTCTTGCAAGCCCACCTATCACGAGTGTTTGACCGTCTTTGATCGTTATCTTCGTTTTCGCTTCACGTTTGTTTATCTTTGGTAAACCGTCAATCACTATAGAATAATCAAAGTTACTGACAGACGTTGATATTTCTAAGTCTATCGTGTTGTCAGAATTAACGTATGGGATGATTTTTAGCTCAATTCCACCTTCCAAATTTCTCAACTCAACGTTTGTTTTACCTTCAACAGTTGAAACTATTTTTACTGGTACAGTATCACCTATGAATATCCTCGCTTCTTCACCACTCTTAGTCATTATGTTTGGATTCGCAAGAAGCTTACTAAGTCCTGAATCTCTTCGTGGAGCTGTAACTTTGTCTGCACTTGTTTCGAATGAGAATTGTGCTTCGTTTAGAATTTTATCGAGTATCGTTCCGTCAAGTATATCGAGTATGCTTATGTTGAGCTTTAATCCATCTGAACCGAAAGTTACGTAGTTACCAGCTTTGAACAACGTAACAATTTCAGCTGATAAACCGGATGCTTGTGATTCGTCGAGTATCCTTGCTTCTATGGATACTATCTTAGCTGTTGTGAATTCAACTATAAGTCTATTTATATCGTCGACGTTCTTTGGATCTAAATCGTAAGCTACGATAACACCAGCTGCAGGACTTACCATCGTCTTACCACCGTAGAATTTGATCAGTTCTTCAACTTTATCGGCATTTCTTGGTACGTTGAATGTGTACGTTGTTCTGACTTTCGTAGCTTCAGGTGTTGTGTCTACGATGTATACACTTCCTGTCTTTTTAATTGATACACCGTAATTAAGCATTATCGAACTGAATGTATCAAAATCTATGTTTGAAATAGACATCGTTGCAGTTTTGTCTATAGGTTTAGCAAATACCACATGGTATCCAAGTTCTTCAAAGACCGTCCTGATTACCCCAGATAGGTTTTCGTTGTCAATTTTAACATTTATAAATCCGTCTTTGACAAATACATTTTTAGATTCTACAGTTTTTACAACCTTAGGTGATATGTAGGTGATGTTTCCTAACTCGGAGAAATTCACCCATGTTGAAAATACTTGCTTGAATGTTTCGTAATCGATATTTTTGAGGTATATTGAACTTACGGTTGCGTCTATTTTGTCTATTTTGTATGACTTTTTGAGTTTCAACATGACTTGTGAGATTATTTCACCTACATTTTTGTTTGATACATTAATTGTAATCAAGTTATCTTTTACTACAATTTCTTCCTCTTCTTCTTTCAATGTTGTTTGAGTACCTTCTTGCAAATGGCTTATTTTTGAAATGTAGTACACGCCTCCTTTTTTCTCGTATCCGACATCGTATGTTTTCAGATTTTCCATAAGTTGATCCATGTTTGTGACAACTACTCTCATAGAGCATGAGTCTTTTATGTCTTCGAGAATGACGATTTCTTCCGATAAGAATCCAGATGCCTCCAATAGGAGTTGTTTTATGCTTTTGTCTTTTACTTCTATCAGTAACTTACCATCTATTAAGTGATATTCGGTATTTGGTCTAAATGATCGTATTTCGTCAACTATTTTTTCAATGCTTTTTTCAGAACCTGATAGGTATAACTTTTGTCCTATTTTGTAATATTTTACTTTCGGATCGAATATCGATATTATCGTTTCTATGTCCTTTGTTTCCAGCGTTG
>CAZOAS010000001.1:0-18745 GCA_964577745.1 uncultured Fervidobacterium sp. | reverse complement strand
GTAGTCTATATGAACTTGACTTAGCTCAGCATTTGAGCTTACTTCCACACTTACATACGATTCGATGTATTTTTTGATTTCTTCAACGCTTTTTTCAGAACCTGATAGGTACACCTTTTGTCCTATTTTGTAGTATTTCACTTTCGGATCGAATATCGATATTATCGTTTCTATGTCCTTTGTTTCCAGCGTTGTGTTTATCGTTGATATTACTCCAGTTTTTTCATCAACGAACTCTTTTACAAATTCACCAACGTTCTTTAGTACTTCTTTTGTACCAAAGACCACATAACCCTGTGCTGTTTTGTATGTCTTTACGTTGTAGACTTGCCTTACTATCTCATCTATCTCTTGTGGATAATTCAACAATGCGTACGTTCTTTCCGGTTCGGCTTGTAATTTCTCGATTTCTTGGCTTATCTTCTCTACTTCAGCCTTTTCTCCTCTTATGTACAATGTGTCTGTTATCTGTTCTAATACTACCTTTATTCCCAATATATTTGCCAATTTTTCGATGTCTTCTTTTTTGATGTTTGCACTTACTTTTGTTGTGCTCACAACATCGTTTGCTCCGAGTTTGCTGATGTATTCAACAGCTTTCTGTACGTTTTCGTTTATACCTTGCACCCTGGCTTTCTTAAGATTTGCAAAGTAATCTATCTGTACGTTGTACACTTTCGTTATGTAGTCTATATGAACTTGACTTAGCTCAGCATTTGAGCTTACTTCCACACTTACAAATGCTGAAATGTACTTTTTTGCCTCTTCAACGTTCTTTTGGTTACCGACTATGTAAGAGACGTTACCAAGGTTATATACGTTAACTTTAAATAATTCTTTGAGCATTTTCGACAAGTTTTCATTCACTGGCTGGACTAATTCAACAACTTGATTATTATCTTTCGCAAAGTTTTCAAGTACTTTTGCAGCTTCGTTTGCCAATGCACCGTAAATTATTATTTTATCGTCTAAATTATATATTTTAACTTTATAAATTTTCTCAACCGCATCCTTTTCTTCTGGTTTAAATTTGTCATCGACAATTATTATGTTACTACTGTAACTACTTCGGATTTCTTCTATCTGGGCTTTCAGAAATTCGACCCTAGATTTACTTACTGTGAAAAACATAAGTCCGCCGTTAATTTCAACTGGACAGCCGGTTAATTTTGCGAACACTTCTGGTGCGGGGTCTGTAGGTAATTGTGATACGACATAGGTTGTTATATCTTCTGAAATAGCTTTCTTTAATTTTTCAATTTCTTTCGTCCTACCAGTGATGAGTTTTGTACCATCTGAGAAGCTTTGTAAAACGGTAACGTTAAATTTCTTCAGATACTCTTCATCAACTTTCACAACGTAGCTTGTGTTTCCTAAAACATCTAAGAAACTAAGTAACTTTTTGTACATCTCTTGACTTGAGAAAAGCGTTACGATCAACTTTTCATTGATGATTTTAACATCGTAATTTTCCTTCTCTATCCCGAGATATTCGGCGGCTGCCTTAACTGTTTCTTCCGAAACGTCTTCGATTATGATTTTCCAAGGATTACCAATCATCGGGTCTTTAGCCAGATTTTCGGCAAAGTTTTCATAACCACTTGCAACGTACAATCGTCCATTTAAAACTTTTGGATTCGATTTTGGATATAGTATCTGCATTGCATTTGCAACTCGTTGAGCGTATAATACGTCAACAAAAGTGTACTTTATTTCCGGTTCGGGCATTTGAATAGGACTAACTGCCCCGCCAGCTGCACCACCAGCACCAGCTGTCGTAGTGGCACCTTCACCTCCTCCGCCGGCAGCTTGTGCACCGGTTGTTTGCTTTTGTTCTTCTTGGGTTGCTAAAGCTTGTTTTTTTGCCTCTTCTTCTGCCTTTATAGTCTTTGCTGTCTTTAATGCTTGTTCGATTTGCTTGAGATCAGCTGGATTGTCCAGCAGCACAGCTAACCGTCTGGTAGCCGAAATCACTACGTAATCTCTTATGGAATAAATCTTTTTCAATTTTTCCATCAACTGCTCAACTTCTGTATCACTAATTTCGTAATTCAGATAAACCCACTGCTTTTGCTTAGCATTGGCGATCATCTGATTAATTGTATTTTCGACTTCCTTAGGTACAATGTTTTTTAACGCCAATTTCCTTTGTCCTTCGATTACTTGGTAACTATCTTGAGGTAGATTATAAACTTTTGATATTTGTGACATTATGTTTTTCATCTCTTCATCAGATATATCGTAAGACATATATCTCCAGCTCTCCTTAGCTGGAGGAGTTAGAGCTTCTGTCAACATTTTATATTCATTTAACCCTCCAAAAACGAATAACTTCGATTTATCTTTCGAGACACCAGCGTAAGTTCCCGTTCCCAATATCTGTCTGAGTTTATCAGCGTTCACTTGTCCATCGTATATCTGCCAATAAGTTGCAAAATTCTTTTGCACTTCTTCTGGACTTCCTATGTACATTGTTTGGTTCGTCGAATAAGCGTACGAAAGACCGCTTACTGAAAGAGTCATTCTCAGGATTTCTTCTAAGGATGAATTGTTAGCTTTGAAGTTTATATTCTTGTTCTTAGCACTGTCGTACAGAACTATTTTCAACCCGAAGAACTCAGCCAAGTCTTTGAAAAAGACGTCCGTTTTTATGTTAACAAAATTAGCTGTTAATCTTTTAGAGCTTATGCTGTACGGGAATCTTATGTACAATTTCGTACTTTTAACTTCGTAAGTAGCGTTAACTGGCATTAGTGTATATACGAACAAATTAACTTGGTTATCAATCGAAACAATCTGAACACCTTCAACGGTACCACTTGACACTGGAAGGTAAGCTGAGTTTTTGATCACATCATCTATTAGAAAATAGTGAACTGTCCTGTTCTCATTTTTACCATAATATAGAACCTTAGGAGCTTTCGTAAAGGACAAAACTACGGTAACTTGATCCGTTGATGTGACGAAATTCACATCAGAAAGCTCTGAGAATACTGAAACTACGAATATTAGAAAAAGTGCAACAATCAGTTTTTTTGTCATACTTTATCCCCCTACACTTTAATTTTGTTGATATTTCAGACAGATACTCGTCGAGAATTTATTAAGGTGAACTCTTCTTATTACTCAACTTGTCGTATCCTTTTTACTCTACCATCCGTTGTATCGAGAACAATTATGAATGTAGGACTTACTTGTAAAATCTTGTAGATACCGTTAATTAATTCGTTTTCAGGGAATGATTTCGTTTCTTCGCCAATCTGTACATAAACCTTTTTGATCTCTCTGTTACCGTCATGTATTGACATATAACCCACGTAATAAATTCCGTCAATGTCGTTGATTTCAGCGGTGCTCAAATTCACCGTTTCAGCCGTTGAAGTTTTCCGAGAAGTTGTTTGTTGCGTCGGTTGTTGTGATGTCTGTGGTTTGGAACTCACCGACTGGTTAGAACTTTTTGAACTAACAACTTGTTCTTGTGTAGCTTCCTCTGGTGTCTCTTCTTGTAGAATTGCACCTTGAAATAGTGAACTTTGAACATTTACTTTCAAATCAAGTATATAAGGTGTCAAAAAATCTGAGAAAGTTGATTCTGGTATCAGATTTTCAATTTCTACAAGCGATAAATTCTCAACATTTACCGTTTGTGTTGCCGGATTTGTTGTTTGAGTAGCCGTATCTGTCGGAGGTTGTTGTACACTTTGACCTGGTTGTACTGGAGTTTGAGCTGTTGCACTTTGTGTAGATGGACTCGGAGTACTGGTTTTTGGTTTGTTACTCATAACAAGAACAAAAATAGCCACCACCCAAATAGCTACTGCTACAACCAGTAATACGATAGTTCGTTTGTTTATTGCTGCCAATTTACTCACCCCCAGTTTTTAAAGATACGATGTATATTACCGGGGTATCTTCAAACAAAATTGGATAATCAACTTGTGCTTTTAAATACAAATAATCTATTTCAAGAAATCTGTTACTCAGCATCGTCTCTATAAGCTGTTGTAACTCTCTTTCCTGAAATTCACCTTCTTTAACAATACTCGGTGAGTTGAGAAACTCTTGCCTTTTCGCTTCAAGGAATTTTGATTCCTCTTCTGCTCTTTTCATCTGATTGTAAACTCTCGTTGTTTCAGATAGTAGATTTTCGAGGTTTCTGATGTACGAATAGTACGAATTATAAAAATAGAATCCACTTAACACTATTGATACAACAAGAAAGATAGCTGAAAAGATGATTGCGTATTTTCTGTTTATAGTTATCATTTCGTCCCCTCCAAAATGTAATGAAAATATTTCGTATTTGAGAAAAACACCCTTTCTTCGACCAACTGAAATGAGACGTTTTTATAGAGCTTAGAAAAGTCTTGGTAAACGGTTGATGTAGCAATTCTTGTATCAAGTCCGTATTCGTAAAAATCAATGTACACTCTTGTTCCGTCGTACAACATCTCCCTTAGAAAAATTTTGTTAGGTACAGATGAAGAAAGTTTCGAAAAATACTTTAGAAAGTAAGTATCTTTGTATAGATCAAATAAGTACCTTTTAATCTCTAAATTTGCTTTATCAATTTCTGTCGACCTTTTCTGAAACGACGATTGTAAATTCTTTATCTGATTTTCAATGCTTGCTATGTTGAATTCTGAAATGTTGTTGAATATAACCGGATACTTTCCTATCAGCTCACTAACTTTCATGACTTTAAACTGATAGGATACAAAAATAAAAGCCAGCGAAGGAAGAAAACAGAATAATAAGAGTAGTAAAAAATTCCTGAGTTTCAGAACTTTGACCTTACCATCTGATAGATTTAACTTTTCCAAACTCTAATCCCCCCCTGTAGAGAAGGCCAATATCTGAAAATGTGAGTCTTTTTGGGATATTAAATAACGTTATTGCCTCGGAGACCTTTTCCCTGAAATTCCATTGTGATTGCAAGATAATTTCCTTAACCATACTGAAATCACATATCAGTGCTATACCTGTTATCTGATTGATCGATAATTTTTCAACTTCTGTGGTATTTATAGATATTATCAATTCTCTTTCTATTAACCCTATGATGTCAGCTGATAAACTTTCAACAATTTTTTTTACCGACTCCATTAATTCTTCATTACCGCTTTGTTCTATTTCCAACATTTCAAAACCTGTTTCTTCTTTTATAATTCTGTTTATATCTTCAAGTGCAAAGTCAATGATTCTTAACCCTATAACCCTGTCACCGTTCATTATAACGATTGCGGAATTCAACCGACCAAGCACCAGATACATCCAGTAACCGGGAAGTTTTTTAGTTATTAACAACTCAGAAAAGATGTTAGGGTAAGCAACATCTGGTTCAAATTCAATGTTTTTAGATAACTTATATTGCGTATAATCAGTCTTCTTTACATAGAGAGCGAGTACTTTGTTATGGACACTTTTAACGTATCCGACGTTGATCTCGTCAGTTATATCTGCGTTACTTCTTAATTCAAGTTCTACAATCCTTTTGGTATCTTTTTCGTTTTTCACCGGTGGTAATTCAATAAAAGCTGTCTGAATAATATCTATTGGAAGATTGATAACAACAACGTCTTCCGGATCAGGATACAACCTTCCTTCGGAAAAAGCGTTTACAAATACCCTACCACCAAAATACGTAGCAATCAAAGTGGAATTTTCGGATGTATCAAAGTTGTAAACCAAAATACGATGTTTGAAAATCCCCAAGGTCATCTCCCCTTCGAAACTTCAAAAAGTATAGGTTCTATAGTTATTTCTAAGGAATTTTTTAAACGGTATGTGTTACTTCTCGCCGATTGAAAAGAAACAACTTGTAAACCGTTGAGTTCTCTTACACAAGCACTCTTAAAGTTTACAGAGCTATTATTTCTTTCAATAAAACAGGAATTTTCACTATAAGTTTTCGCAAAATTTCCTTTCCACAGTCCAGAATAAACGGCGGTTTCAAAAAAGTAGTATGAAAAATCAAGATCAAGTAATTTAAAGATGTTGTTGGATGAAATTATAAAGATGGAAAGAACTATAAAAACGCATATAAGAAGTTCTACAACGTTCATGCAGATTCTTACACCTTCACACTTTCGTAAGTTTATTTTATTTTCCAAACTGACCTTGCATTTGGAAGATTGTAGAATACATTGTAAAAGCTATAAAAGCTATGAAAAGACCAACAAAAGCTATTAAAGCTGGTTCAATCAAGCTAACAAGTTTCTTTGTATCGGCAAGTATCTCTTCTTCGTAAAAGTCAGCAACTTTTTCCATAACAGCGTCGAGTTTACCTGTCTCTTCTCCCGTTCCAACCATTTCGTAAACAATTTGAGGGAATATACCTGTTCGCTTTAAAGAATCTCTTAATCCACTACCAGTTTTCACTTCTTCTATAACTTTTGTCATGATGGATATAAATTTCGGATTGTTTGAGGCTTTCGCTGCCATATCGAGTGCGTTAACCATGGGCACTCCACTGCTAACTAAAACACCAAGTGTGCGTGTAAACCTTTCATTTGCCATTTTTTGTCTCAGCTTTCTAATAGGTGGAAATAGATTTCCTACAAAATCTTTTACATATGCACCGTACACTGTATCAAGAAAGAATTTGAGACCTATGCCGATACCAATAACTGTCGGTGCTAGTATGAACCACTGAGTTGTAAAGACTTTGTTCAGTTTCACAAGCATTCCAAGAACACCACCTTGTGGTGTTGTACCAAAAACGGTGATAAGTCGTGGCAATATGAAAACAGATATAACGATAACGACAATAATCGCAAAGACCAGTATAAAGACAGGATACGCCATTGAGGATTTTACTTGCTCTCTTAATCTATTTACCCCTTCATAGTAATTCGCAACCTTTTTCATCGTGACATCAAGAACACCGCCCTCTTCTCCAGCACGTACCATGTTTATAAATATGGAATCAAAAACGCCTTGTCGTTCGAGTGCTGAAGAGAAAGACATTCCGGCTTTCATATCGGATGCCACTTCTTTTAAAACCCTTCTGAATTTTTTCGAAAATACCTCTTGTTCAGATAAAGTCATAACAGCATCGGCAAGCCTTATACCCGCCGATATCATTGTTTCCAGCTGTCTTGCAAAGAGCACAATATCTTTGAGTTTAGCTCGAAATACAACCCTTTTTTTACCAACCTGACCAATTTGACCAGTACTTGCTTTTTTGTCCGTGGAACCTTTTTGGACAAGGTCGGTTACCAATATACCTTGTTGTTTCAACCTATCGAGCGCTTCCTTAACAGTATCGGCTTGCACAACACCTTTTAATTTTTTACCAGAGCGGTCTACACCTTTGTATTCAAAAACCAAAATGCTCACCTCTAAATTAATTTGTTTATATATTTCTGTCGTATATAATTTTACCACTTTCCAGACGTATTTCACGTTCACAAATGTCACGGAATATTTCAGGTTCATGAGTGGCTATCAAAAAGCCTTTGTTTTCATCTTTAAAACTCTTTAAAATATCCCTTATAGAAAGAACACCTTTTAAATCGAGACCTGCGGTTGGTTCATCGAAGATTAAAAACTCTGGTTTATGAACTAAGATAGAAGCTATTGCAACCTTACGCTGCTCTCCTCCAGATAATTTAAACGGAGATTTTTCAAGTACCTCGTCTTTTAATCCAACTCTTTTTATTAAGAACTTCAAATTATCTTCGAAATATGGTACACCAAAGTTTTTCGCTGCGTATATTATTTCTTCCCTTACACTCTCATTAAAAAATTGTCTTTCCGGTATTTGAAATGCCACACCAACTCTTCTTCTAAAATTATACGCATTTTCAAAAGGATTTGTACCATCATATAAAATTGTTCCAAACGAAGGCTTCAAAAGTAAGTCTAACAAATAAATTAGCGTTGTTTTACCCGAACCTGTGTTTCCAACAAGAAGTATTCTTTCTGTTGTTGAAAAAGACAAACTTACATCTTCCAGGGCAACTTTTTCTAAATCGGTTCCTTTTTCAAAAATAACATAAACATTTTTAAGCTCTATTGTCAAGTCGAATCACCCTTATTTTTTATCGACAGATATATCCTTATTCCGCCTTCTTTCCAAATATCTTCCGCATTTCCAAAGATTTCTTTCATGTAATTCCTTATCCGCTCTCCACCTTTGTTATGGTATGCAACAAGTTGTAGAGTTCCTCCATCTTCCAAATGCTCAAATGCTCCTTCGATAAGTTTCATCCAAACTTCTTTACCTGCAACTATCGGAGGATTTGATATTATGTGATCGAATTTCATATCATCCCAAGGTTCGTAAAGACTTCCTTGCCTTATATCGGCATCGATGTTGTTATCCTTTGCGTTAATCTTTGCAAATTCCACCGCTCTTTTGTTTATATCCGACATATAAATCTGGACCGTTGGAAATTCTTTTTTTAGGGTTATACCAATAACTCCGTATCCACAACCTATATCAAGTACTTTCCCGTCGACTGTTTTGCAATTCTCTATCAATATCTGTGTAGCTTTATCTATCTTTCCAAAAGAATAAACACCTGATGGCGTTTTGAATTTGTATATATGCCCATTCTTAAGTTCAAATTCAACTTCCTTTATTTTTAACACAGATTGAGGTTCTTCTGTATAGTAATGCTCGAAGTTAACACCTTCTTTATCTTTTTTATTATTTTTATTATTTGTCAATTGCTCGCACCTCCTGTTTTTTCGGCAACGGTTTCTTGTAGGTTCGACTTTCCGAAGCATTTATTAACAAATCCAGCTCTTTACCATCTTTTCCGTATTCAGCCAAGCCAACCAACGACTCTAACTCAATTCCAACGTTCTTCTGAAATGTTTCCAAATGCTCATATATTCTATTTACTAAGGACTGAGGAGCTTCCTTTGAGATACTCAGTATTGCAAAAGAACCACTTCGAAGTGAAGCAATCAAATCGCTCTTTCGAGAGATTTTTGAAAGTAATTTAGCAAGCTTTTTTAATACCACATTGCCAAATTCTACACCTTTGTTCTTGACAACATCGTCAAAGTTTTCGATTCTCACACGTATCAAATAAAGATTAGATGATTCCCTCTTAGCGATAGCCACATACCTTTCAAAGTAATTTCCAAGAGATTTAGCATTTGGTAAGAAAGTAATCGGGTCGATCAATGAAATTCTGTTTAACTCTTCGTACTTTTCTTTTAAATTTCTAATGAGTTCGAATCTTTCCACCGACAACGAGAGTAAATCAGCTATCATCTCGGCAACGGGTAAAAAGTTCTTTTCTTCAAAGATATCTTCGCTCTCCCAAGAATCGAGATTGAAAAAGCCAATAATTTTTCTTTGCACGCGTATGGGTATCGAAATAAACGCTTTAACATTTTCTATACTCTTAACAGACTCTCTTAGATTTTCATCTATCTCTCCAACTTTATTGGATAATTCTTTAATTAAATCAAGGCTTTTTCTCTTTATTATGTAAACATGTTTGAATCGTCTCATCAGAATTTCTCTTTCTTCGAATTTTATCTTGTCAAGCAATTTATAATCATGATTATAAGCGGCAACGTAAGAAAATATTCCCTCTTCATCTTTAATAAGTACACTTCCACTGTGAATAAAATTCACGTTATCAACAACGGTTTTTAAAAGTAGTTCGTAATCTTTTCGCTTCAAAGATGTTTCACGATCCTTTGATAGTTCAAGAAGTACCTTACTGAATTTAAAAAACATGTCTTTAATTTCTTGTCCTGTGTTCGTTTTACTCCTTGCCACCTTTCTCACCTCTTGAAAAAAGTTTTACAAATAATTTTGTCAAAAGAAAAAACACAAACAAAACACCAATTAGAAACAGATAACCAGTTAAACCTATTTTAATAGCAATAAACGTGTTTTCCACATCGTTTCACCTCTTCAGCTTTTCAAAAAACTAACTTACAATTGCCCGACAAGAGCTATAAGAATTCCCCCGGCTAAAACCGAACCTATCTGACCAGCAACGTTGGCACCAACAGCGTGCATGAGTAAATAATTTGTCGGATCTTCACTTCTCCCAAGTTGATGTATCACTCTTGCCGACATGGGAAAAGCGGATATTCCAGCTGCACCTATCATAGGATTGATTTTTCGTTTCAAAAATAAATTCAAAAACTTAGCGAACAAAACTCCACCGGCTGTGTCAAATATAAAGGCAACAAGTCCAAGTAAAAGAATGAAAAGTGTTTGAGGTCTCAAAAACTTCTCAGCGGTCATCGTTGAACCTATAGATAAGCCAAGTAATATAGTTACAAGATTAGCAAGCTCGTTCTGGGCTGATTTTGCGATACTATTCAACACACCACATTCTTTTAAAAGATTTCCAAACATCAGAAAACCTACAAGTGTCGTTGAGCTTGGTGCCAATAGACCGGAGACAACAGTAACAGCAATCGGAAAGATTATCTTAACTTTCTTATCCATTTTCACGCTTTTTGGTTCCATCTTTATCTTTCTTTCTTCACGCGTTGTCAACAGCTTTATAACAGCCGGTTGTATTATGGGAACCAGCGACATGTAAGAATATGCTGCAACAGAAATGGGACCTAACAAATCTTTTGCAAATCTTCCAGCAACGTAAATGGAAGTAGGACCATCAGCGGCACCTATAATTCCTATCGAAGCCGCCTCTTTTATACTAAAACCAAGCAATGTTGCAACCACCATCGTGGCAAATATTCCAAACTGAGCAGCGGCACCGAAGAGGAACATTACAGGATTTTCCAAAAGTGGTCCAAAATCGATCATCGCACCTACGGCAATGAATATCAAAAGTGGAAAAATTTCTGTTATAATACCTATGTCAAAGAAAATGTTCAAAACACCTCTGTGAAGTACACCATCAACAATTTGATCTATCGCCGAGCTAAACGGTATATTCACAAGTATTGTGGAAAAACCAATGGGAATCAATAGCGCTGGTTCGTATTCTTTCTTAATGCCAAGATATAGGAGAGTTAAACCTATCACAATCATCACAATATTTCCGAAAGTAACAGAAAGAATACCATTATAAAAAACAGAAAGCATACAATGTCCCCCAAAAGTATTCATAGATTTTAGAACGCTACATTTACAATAGTAATTTTAACATAAATTAATCGCTCATATACTAAATTCTATAAATTTTACTTTTTGTTAATTTTCGAGCAATCTATTTAATTTTCAATTAACTCTTGGAACATGGAAGAAAATACAATAAGGTAAAATTTGCAAAAAGAGGGTGATAGTATGTTGGGGTGAATGTACCGGTTGCGTTTATTTTCTTGCTTCTTTACAACTCAATAATCGCTCTCCAAACGCTTTCGATATTCTCAAGATATGAGAACAAAGATATTCGAATAAGTGGAGTTTTTATATCCTTAGTTATAGCCCTTTATTCGTTTGCCTATGCTATGGAACTAATTGACATAATGAGTAGTGATAGGGTTAACGCATTCTTTTGGTACAAAATCCAGTATTTCGCCATCCCGTTTATCTCTTTTTCATGGTATTTATTTGCCAACGCATTCTCCGAGAGAAGACTAAGTAAGAAGATAATCGGATTTTTATTAATTATACCATTAATGTCAGTAATAGCCGTCTGGACGAATGATTTTCATCACCTTTACCTTAAAGGTTACCTTGAAAATGGGCATTATCTTATAAGGGGACCTCTGTACTATATATTAATAGTTTATAATTACGTACTCGCCCTGGTAGCTTACGTGAGGTTATTCTTAACCGCAAAGAAGTTAGCCCTTTCCGTACGTAAGACCACTGTACTCCATGTATTAGTCGCTGTGTTTATCCCACTTTTTGCAAATATTATTTACTTGGTTTTAAATCTGAACATCGATTTAACTGTCTTTGGCTTAATGGCAAGTGTAATTATATTACTATACGAAGCTCAAAAAATACATGGACTCGATATAAAAGAAAAAACAAAAGCTATTGTTTACGAATCCACAGAGGATATGATTTTGGTTATAAACAGCGACGGGTTGATTATAGATTATAACGATAACTTTTACAAATTAGTCCAAGAACTTATCGGTGTAACAGAAGTGAGAAATAAAAATATAACGGAAGTCCTTTCACCTGATTGCGTGGAAATCATAGGAAGAGGTAGCGGAATTGTTGAGAAAAATGGTAGGTATTTTCAGATAAAAACGAGCAATTTGGAAGAGAAAAATAAGATTTTGGGAAGAGTCATTTTTTTCCACGAGATAACTGACCTCAAAAAACTTGAAGAAGAAAGGTTATTTGAAAACGAACGATACAGGGTATTATTTGAGTTCGCCCCCGTAGGAATTCTTATCGAAGATGAGAAAGGCACGATAATAGACGTTAACCCTGAATTTTGCAAAATCAACGGGAGAGACAAGAAAGAACTTATCGGTAATCATGTATCTATTTTAGCACCAAAAGAGGATTACGAAAAAGTTCAAAAACACATTGAGAACATAATTTCTGGACGTACTTTGGTACATGTCGTTCGAAATGTTGGAAAATCAGGTGATATAAAATATCTGGAGTTATACGAAAGAAGATTGGTATTACCAAATTCAAGGTACGGGATACTCTCGATACAAAAAGATATAACAAGACAAGTTATAACACAACAAGTAATAAGAAAACTCGCAAAATATCAACACATAGTACTCAACCTTGCCTTGAATTTTATAAACTTACCTGTTGAAAAGTTGGATGAAGAAGTTAAAAATGCTATTGATATTGTGGCAAAGGAACTTAATATAAACAGAATAAGGGTGTACAAATTTTCAGAAGATGGTCAATTTACATCGTTTGGTAATTGGTTTTACTCGAGTTCATCTGATGAAATACCAACAGTGTCATTTGATGCCCAAACCGTAAAAGGAAAAGAACTTGAAAACCTCTTGCAAGGTAAGCAATTTGTAGTTGTAAAGGGAAAAGTATCAAATGAGATTATAAATAAATTATTTGGTGAAAATAAAAGTGCTTTGATAACACCTATTAAATTAGACAACAAAATATTAGGATTTATAAGCGCAGCTTCCAGAGAAGAAAGAGATTGGACTGCCGCTGAGAAACGCATCATGTTGCTCCTTGCAACGTTGATAGCAAATACGGAAATGAGGAAGAATTATGAAGAGGAATTGATAAGAGCAAAACGACAAGCCGAACAGGCAAGTCTTGCCAAAAGCTCATTCTTAGCCGGAATGAGTCATGAAATTAGAACACCATTGAACGGGATAGTTGGGTTCGCAAATTTACTCAAAGAGACGCATTTGGATGAAAAGCAAAAGAAATATGTTGATACGATATTAAAATCTACGGAAGTGCTTTTAGGTATAATAAACGACATACTCGATTTAGCCAAAATCGAAAGTGGGAAATTCCAGCTTGAACCAACAGAGTGTAATTTGAAGATGGAGATGCAAAGTTCTTTGGTGCTTTACGAAGCTAAAGCAAAAGAAAAGAATGTGCATTACAAAATAGAGATCGATGAACGTATAAGAGATTGTCTTATAATCGATAGTTTGCGCATTCAGCAAGTTATGTTCAATTTGATAAACAACGCTATAAAATTTACACCAGCTGGTGGCTTGGTGCTTGTGTCTATAGAAAAGTTATCAGAAGATGAATTGTACGAAACTGTAAGATTCTCAGTGAAAGATACTGGAATTGGTATACCAAAAGAAAGGTTGAACAAAATTTTTGAACCATTTGAACAAGCCGATATCTCTATAACAAGAAAGTACGGTGGAACCGGGCTTGGCTTGTCTATAAGTCAACATATCGTTAACATGATGGGTTCAGAGATAAACGTTGAAAGTGAAGAAGGGAAAGGGAGTACTTTTTATTTTGAGCTGAAATTGCAAAAGTGCGCTAAGGCGGAAAAGAAAACTTCAAAAGGTAAAGAAATTAAAAAATATAGGGCAAAGGTACTTGTTGTGGAGGACTATGAAATAAACAGAATGCTTATGGCGGAATTGTTGAAAAGGTATGATATCGTGCCAGACTTTGCTGTTAACGGTGTACAGGGGGTGGAAATGGCTCTTAAAAATGATTACGATTTAGTATTTATGGACATTTTAATGCCTGAGATGGACGGTATAGAAGCTACTAAGAGGATAAGAACGGTAAATTTAGATGTTCCTATCGTTGCACTTACAGCTCACGCTTTGAAAAATGTTAAAGAAGAAGTTCTTTCCGTTGGAATGAACGATTATGTAACAAAACCTGTGAAGTTAGAAGAATTGGATAGGGTTCTTGAAAAGTTCTGCGGTCATTTGGAAATTCAACAAGTCGAATCAAGGTTACAAGATGAAAAATCACTTATCAGGAAAGAAGAAAAGCACGAGAACCATGACAAAGCGTTTCAACAGGTTGAAGAGGAGATCAAAAAAACCGAAGAAGAACAAGGTGTCGACGATGAATTTATGAAAGATTTACTCAATACTTTCATAGAATCAACGAAAAATAGTATCGCTAACATGAGAAAAGCTATATTCAAGGGTGAATTTGAAACTATCCAGAGAGAAGCACACAGTATAAAAGGTGCCGCAAGGTCTCTGAATTTCAACGATATAGGTGAAATAGCCTACAAAATTGAGATGAGTGCGAAGGAAAAGGATGATGTCTTTGACTATGAAAAGCACATCGAATATATCGAAGAAAAGTTGAAAGACGTGATTTCATATCTTGATTCGCAATCAAAGTGACTTAATTGAAAAATAAGCGCTAAAAAGTGGAGTATTTTGTATTCTTAATGCTATGGTTTAAAGAGTGTAAAAATCCGTCTAAAATCTTTTGTTTTCGCTATTTTGCTATAGCTTTCCAAGATGCTATAATCAAATTGTTAGAAATCCTAACAAAAATATAGGGGGGATATACGTGGGTTACGAAGTAACAGATTGGACAGTTATACCACCATTTGTAAATGAACCAGTCACCGATTTTTCAAATCCAGAAAACGAAAAGAAGATGGAAGATGCTCTTAAAAGGGTTTACACAGAGTTCGGTAGAGAGTACGATATCTTTATCGGTGGAAAACCTTACAAAACTGAAAAGAAGATAAAATCCATAAATCCAAGCAAATTCGATGAGGTTGTGGGATACGTAAACAGTGCAAACGAAGAACTCGCCGAAAAAGCCCTTGAGAACGCTTGGGAAGCTTTTAAAACATGGAGTAAAATACCAGCGCATATCCGTGCCGAGTATTTGTTGAAAGCGGCGAAAAGAATAAGGGAAAGGAAATTCGAATTTGATGCATGGCTCGTGTACGAAGTTGGGAAGAACTGGGTTGAAGCGGATGCCGATGTAAGCGAAGCAATCGATTTTCTCGAATTTTATGCAAGAGAAATGTTACGTTATTCATCTGAGCAACCAGTTGTTAGAATTCCCGGAGAGTACAATGAACTCAGATACATTCCTCTTGGAGCAGGTATAGTCATACCACCTTGGAACTTCCCGCTTGCGATATTAGTTGGTATGACAAGTGCCGCAGTTGTTACAGGGAACACCGTTGTCTTAAAACCGGCAAGTGATAGTCCAGTAATCGCAGCCAAGTTCTTTGAAGTACTCCAAGAAGTCGGTTTACCAGACGGCGTTGTAAATTTCTTGCCAGGTAGTGGCGCACTCGCTGGGGAATTCCTTGTCAAGCATCCAAAAACCAGGTTCATCAGCTTCACGGGTTCAAAAGATGTGGGACTTAGAATACATGAACTTGCCGCAAAACCACAACCTGGTCAGATATGGATCAAAAGGACAGTCTTAGAAATGGGAGGAAAAGATGCTGTAGTTGTTGATGAAACGGCAGACATTGATGCAGCAGCTGAAGGTATTGTTGTAAGTGCATTTGGGTACCAAGGGCAAAAATGTAGTGCTGGTAGTAGAGCGGTCATTGTAAAGGATGTGTACGATGCAGTTATAGAAAAAGTATTACAACGCATGGCTAAGATAAAGATGGGAGATGTACGGTACAAAGAAAACTGGCTTGGACCGGTTGTTAACAAAAGTTCTATGGAAAAAATATTAGCTTACATAGAGATAGGCAAAAAAGAAGGACAACTCATCTGGGGTGGTAATGGTCGAGAAGAACTTGGTGGTTATTTCATCGAACCAACGATATTCAAAGACGTAGCGTGGGACGCAAGAATCGCACAGGAAGAAATCTTCGGACCAGTGCTGGCAATAATAAAAGCGGAAGATTTCGATGATGCGATGAGAATAGCAAACGCAACCGAATACGGTTTAACAGGTTCACTGTACAGCAAAGATAGAAAGAGAATAGAAAGAGCCAAAGAAGAGTTCCACGTTGGAAACTTGTACTTCAACAGAAAATCAACAGGTGCGTTGGTTGGTGTACATCCATTCGGTGGTTTCAACATGTCGGGAACTGATAGTAAAGCAGGTGGAAGAGATTACCTTGGACTATTCCTACAAGCAAAAGCGATAAGTGAAAAAATTTAAAAATAAACCAAAGGGCAGACCGAAAGGTCTGTTCTTTTTGTTTAACCGAGTATTTGACAACATAACAATTTTGGATATTTAACAAATTAGCGGATTTTGAAGAGGTGATATGATGTGAATTTCTTGGAATTTCCAACACCTGAAGACATAAAAACACACATTATCCGTGGAGAGCTTAAAAAAGCTGAGAATGAAATAAAACAAAGACTTGAACATAAGATACCGAAAGGACTAAATCAAAAATTACACTTCGAACTTTACAGAATAAAGGTTTTAAGAAAAGTTTACAATTTGAATGAAAAAGAAGCATACAATGTGCTCAAAAGAAAGTTGAAAGGATTAAATAAAAAAGAATTCTCAGAGTTAACAAACAAAGGAATTTTAGATTGGATTTACATAGATAACCTTAGGTTCTTCGAAAATCGTTTTGACAGTAATCTGTTTTTCAACCATCATGAATTCAAAATAAGACAAAAAATCACAAATGATGTGAAGAAAACCAAAAAAAGAAAAGCTCTCATCGATAAAGCCATTTCAAGATTGTTTAAAAACGAAAAAACGTTGAGGTACGAAGTAAGAGCTAAGGTATCTATCAAAAGAAAACATCCGTCGGATGAAAAAGTACGCGTATGGTTACCATTTCCAAAAGAAGAATTCCAACAATGCGATGTAAAATTGCTCTCGGCAAGTCATGATTACACTATCGCACCGAACAACATTGGACAAAGAACGATATACATGGAAGGAAAAGACACGGAAGAATTTTACGTGGAATTTTCTTATAAAATCCACGAGTGGATAGGTTCACAAAAACTTTACACACAAAAACCATCCGAAGATGACCTTTCAGAAAAAGCACCTCATATAAAATTCACACCTTATCTTTACAACTTACTTGATGTCATCTTCCACGATGAGGATATAAAGAACCTTGATGATATAACTAAAGCAAGGAGAATATACGATTTTGTGACATTGAATGTTAATTACTCCTATGTCTTACCGTACGTTATGTACGATAACATCCCAGAGTACGTTGCCACTGTCTTCAAAGGGGATTGTGGTTTCCAAGCGCTCTTGTTTATAACACTATGTAGGATGGTTGGCGTGCCAGCCAAATGGCAATCTGGGTGGAGTATCACACCAATTTCCGCCTCATCGCACGATTGGGCACTCGTGTATCTTGAAAAATATGGCTGGGTACCTGTTGATTTATCTTTCGGTGGTGGGCGAAGAGAGAACGAAAATCTAAGACTTTTCTATTTCACAAACCTTGATGGATTTAGAATGTTTGCGAATACAGAATTCCAAGGTGAATTTTATCCGAAAAATATATCTTGGCGTCAGGATCCTTACGATAACCAAACCGGTGAAATGGAGATTATCACAAAACAAGAAGATGGTTATGTACTTGACACCGAAAGCAAAATCGAAGTATTAGAATTCAAAAAGCTCAAATAATTCTTCAGCACTTAAATTAGGGGGATGACAACATGGCGAAGATTAAATCTGTAAAATTCAAGCTTAACACATTCGAATACGTTAAACCGTTCCACATCACAAACAATATCTCGTACGATACTCAAAACATAGAAGTCATCGTTGAACTTGAGAATGGAATAATAGGTTACGGTGAAGCTTCACCTTCGTTCAGAGTGAACGGTGAGAAAGTGCAAGCACTCATGGGACTTGAAAATGTTGTGCAAGAAATGGTTACAGGAATGGACGTTAGAGAATACAGAAAGATATTCGATATAACAGACTCTTTAAAATTTGCAACGAGTATAAAAGCCGCTGTTCAATACGCTGTACTTGATGCGTTCAGTGAAGAAATAGGTGTACCCGTGTACCAAATCCTCGGTGGTGCAAAAAAAGAAATTGAAACAGATTACACGATAAGTATAGGATCAATTGAAGAAAGAATTCAAGATGCAAAAGAGATCATCCAAAGAGGGCACAGCGTAATAAAAATAAAAGTAGGGGAGAACTTAAAAGAAGACATCGAAGCGATGCTTGCTATATACGAAGTGAGCAAGGGTTGTAAATACATCGTTGATGCCAACACCGGCTACACACCGAAACAAGCTATAAAATTTGTGACAGAGCTTTACAGAGCCGGTATAGATATATCGATATTTGAACAACCTGTTGCTATGACAGATATCGAAGGGTTGAAATACGTTAGATGGAACTCACCTTTCCCAGTTGCGGCTGACGAAAGCGCACGTACAAAATACGATGTCATGAGGTTGATAAAAGAAGAAGCGGTAGATTACATAAACATCAAACTTATGAAAT